>NZ_JBNKFS010000010.1:0-146539 GCF_050289425.1 Sedimenticola sp.
GTGATTGTGGCGATCAACAAAGACGAAGAGGCGCCGATCTTCCAGGTGGCCGATTACGGCTTGGTGGCGGATCTGTTCCAGGCCCTGCCGGAGTTGGAGCAGGCGTTGTAGACCTACTTAATCTGCAAGTGAGCAATAAACGCCTTGTGCTGGTTGCACAGGGCGTTTTTTTTGGGTGCATGTTTTGTAATGTCATCTTGTGTCGCTATGCGACGTTATATGATCGGGGGACCCGTCCCCCTACCCGGGTTACTTTTACGGGTAAAAGTAACCAAAACCCACACTCCACCACGCCACCCCTGCGGGGTTCCCTGTGTTTCTCGCCAACTACGGGGCGCGTATAACTCGCTACGCTCAGACAGATACGCGCCTGAATCCGTAGCCGGCTGCGATACTCGGTGGCGCGGAAGTCGGACTGGGGTGCGGATACTTTAGTTTTACACGGCTTTGCTTTTGATGAACTCTCAGAATGGCACGAACACCATTAGGGCACTTTCCCGTTCGGCCTGTCGAGCATCGCAGGGCTGAGCGGGAATAAGCGTAAAATTGTCTGAGCCGCACAGCGGCGAGTTTTTTCACGCGCTGCTCAGACCGAGAAGCGCAGAGGACCCGAAGGGCAGGCTGACCGGGGAAAGGCTTTTGGGTACTTTTGGCCGCAAAAGTACCTCGCCACAAGGCCGTCAGGCCGGGCGAAATACAGTCGCCAATCTTGGCTATGAATTATGCATGCCAAAGAATGTCATCCTTTCACGTAAAAAAGTGAAGTGGACAAACTTAATTTGTGTTGTTACCGATCCATCATCAGATTGCTCGCCTTGTTGTGCTGGTAGCCGTTACTCAAAAAATCGAGTAAACAGCTCCACCTCATCACGCGGCGTCCGGTAGCTGTTGACGATGGCATCTTTGTCTTCGTACCCCATGGCGAGTCCGACCACCAGTTTCTTATCATCAGGATAGCCCAACTCCCGCTTAATGATCTGTGGATATTCGCCCAATGCCGCCTGGGGGCAAGTGGCCAATCCCTCTTCAACCGCCATGAGCATGATTGATTGAATGAACATGCCGTAATCGAGATAGGAGCCGGTCTCCAGGATCGCGTCGATAAAGAAGAACATCATCACCGGGGCATCGAAGGCGCGATAATTGGCGGCCCACTGATCCTGTTGACGCTGTTTCTCTTCGCGGCTGATCTTGAGTGCCGAATACATCTGCAGCCCACAGGCACGTCGCCGCTCCTTATAGATGCCTTCCCATATTTCTGGATAGTATTGGAACTCCATGGCACCGGCCTGTCCATTACGGAAGGCGCTCTCCATGAGATCACCCAGCCGCCGACGTTTTTCGCCTGTTACAACGGCGACTTGCCAGGGTTGGGTATTGGTTCCTGACGGGGCGTGTCGTGCTGCATCCAGGATACGGATGATCTTTTCCTGTTCTACCTCTCGCGGTAGAAAGGCCCGGGTGGCCTTGCGTTGTCCCAGCGCCTCTTTTACCTGCATGATCGACTCCAATTTGAGGAAGTAGTGATAAAGCCATCTCTAGCTTTATCAGATATTAACTTACCTTTACGTAAACGTCATTTGTCGATCTTACTGGTATGTCCAGGAAAAGGAAAGTATCTGCAGCATGGATAAAACAGGAGAGGATGATCGGACAAATACGCTAGAATGACCCGGTTATCCCGCGATCTAAATGGCGGTTCCTTCGCTGGCCGCGCGCCCCGTTTATGCCAAACCAAACAGGACTATGCATGCAAAAGATGGAGTGTTTTAAAGCCTACGATATCCGTGGCCAATTGGGAAAATCCATGGATGAAGATATCGCCTATCGAATCGGTCGCGCCTATGCGACCTATTTACAACCACAGAGAGTGGTCATCGGCGGTGATATGCGACTCTCAACGGAAGCGCTCAAACAGGCGCTCGCCAATGGTTTGCAAGATAGTGGCGTTGAGGTGCTGGATATCGGCTTATGTGGTACTGAAGAGATCTATTTCGCTACCTCTCATCTGGGTACCGATGGCGGAATTGTCGTGACCGCCAGTCACAATCCGAAAGATTACAACGGCATGAAACTGGTCCGTGAATCGTCCAAACCGATCAGCGGCGATACCGGCCTCAATGATATTGAGGCCTTGGTCAGGGATAACCGTTTTCCAGCGGTGTCGCCAGCGCGGCGAGGGGTTTATCAACAAGTCTCGGTACGCGAAGCTTATGTGGATCATTTGATGGGGTATATCGCTGCCGATGTCATTCGACCGCTGAAGTTGGTGGTCAATGCCGGAAACGGTGTTGCAGGTCTCTGCATCGATGTTATCGAACAGCGGTGTGTCGAATTGGGCATACCGATTACCTTCAAAAAAATTCATCATCAACCTGATGGGACTTTTCCCAACGGTATCCCCAATCCGCTACTGGAAGAGAATCGGCAGGATACGATCAACGCAGTACGGGAACATCAGGCCGATTTCGGCATTGCCTGGGACGGTGATTTCGATCGCTGTTTCCTGTTTGATGAACAGGGTCGTTTTATCGAAGGCTATTATATTGTTGGCCTGCTGGCCGAGGCGTTTTTGGTCAAATACCCGGGCAGTCGAATCATTCATGATCCGCGCCTGATTTGGAATACCCAGGCTATAGTCAAACAGAATGGCGGTGAGGCAATTCAAAGTAAAACCGGTCATGCCTTCATCAAAGAACGGATGCGACAGGAAGATGCCGTGTATGGCGGTGAGATGAGTGCACATCACTATTTCCGTGATTTTTTCTACTGCGATAGTGGCATGATTCCCTGGCTATTGATTGCCGAACTGGTGAGCCAGAAGGGGCTGCCGCTGTCTGCGCTGGTGGACGACCGGATCGCTCAATTCCCGTCACCGGGTGAGATCAATAGCAAGATTGAGCATCCTGCCGCCGCCATCGCCCATGTTCTGGATCACTATAAGGATCAAGCACTTTCGGTGGACTATACCGATGGTATCAGTGTTGAACTGGAGAATTGGCGATTTAATCTGCGTAGCTCAAATACGGAGCCGGTTGTCAGACTGAATCTGGAAACCCGAGGTGATATTCGCTTGATGAATGAAAAGAGTGAAGAAGTGCTGGGGCTGCTGAGATCGTTCGATCGTTAACCGTTGTTGGGGGCATGAACCCGGGGCCGTAAATAAAAGCCCGCTCCTGACAGATAACAGGGCGGGCTTTTATTCGGTTGCAGCTATACCGAATAGCAACCGGTTAGGTACAGGTTAGCTGAGTACGTTATGCGCTTGCTGTACTTTCAGCTGCAGCTGCATTTTTGGCAGCCGCTTTACGTGGACGACGCTTGGCAGTCGTTTTACGTTTCTTGGGTGCTGTCGCCTTTGCCCAATCGCTTTCAAACTTTTCCAGCGCTTTCTGCTGCGCAGTGGATTTCTTGAGTGCATCAGCGGCATTTTTGAGAGCCTGCTTGGCATCTTTCATCTGGGCACGTAGTTCAGAGACCTTTTGACCGGAAGTACGCAATGCATCGCGAGCACGCTCTACTTGCTTTTGAGCAGCCGGTGTACGGTTGGCATTGGCTTTCTCGGTAGCGGCGTTCTTTTTATCACGCAATGCGGATTGGCGTGCTACGGCTTTATCCAACTGGCCTTTGATGCGGTCTGCACTCTTTTGTGCTTGTGCGGCGCCTTTCTCATAAAGCTTAGCCAGTTGAATCTGGGATTTGGCAATGGTCTGCTCAAGTTGAGTGACAGGAGAGACGCTGGGAGCTGCCTTTTTAGCGGCAGTAGTTTTTGTTGCACGGGTAGCAGTTTTTTTCGTAACGCGTTTTTTCGTGGTTCTTGCTTTTTTAGTGACCATCAGAGGTTCCCCATAGGAGTGTAAAGAATGCGACAGGTAGTTGAGTATCCCACGGATCGAATATTGCCAAAGATGAATAGCGTTGCCAATACCTTATTTGCTAATTCTGGAAATTATTCAAAGGTTTTACCGATATTAACGATGATTCACTTAAACAAAGGGCAATAATTAATCGCGAACGGTGATGATCAATGGATAAGCGCCTGGAGTTTCATGACAAGTTAGCGATGTCAATATTGCGCAACTTAATCGATTTTGTTTTTACCCATAAAATTTATATCGCATTCATTCACGGCCAAAAAAATTTTGGAAACAGGTTCAAGATATGATTTGGTCGGTCGCTAAATATTCCCAGATAGACCGGGTTTAACCATACGTTTATTTCCCGTCTATCATTGCCGGCAACTCAATACGTAGATGATTTCGTGACGACTGAACCTTCTTCACAGCCAGAAAGTCAGAAAGGGGCACAGCAGCGCATGCTGCTGTTTAGTCTATTTGGGCGACAAGTGTTTGGTATAAATGTCCTGAAGATCAAGGAGATCATTCCCTTTCATGCGATGAACACCCTTCCCAAGGCAAACCCCGCCATTATTGGCATTGCCCGCCTGCGCGGGCAACCTTTCCCGGTTATTGATCTCTCAAGCGCGTTGGGTATGACCACTGCCAAGACAGCGTCCGAGTATGCGGATTGTTCAATTATCATTTCTGAATTCAATCGGTCTCTGCAGGGATTCCTGGTAAACAAGGTGGATAAAATCATTTCACTCAAGTGGGATGCCATCCAGCCGCCTCCGGCATCTTCGGGACGTGCCAACTACATTACCGGTGTGATCAATGTCGACAATCAAATCGTCGAGGTGATTGATGTTGAGCGCGTGCTGAACGAGGTGGCACCACCCAAAGACAGTACCGGTAAAGGGGTTAGTCTTTCGGATGAACAACTTGAGCTGTTACGTCGCAAGCTTATCCTGGTAGTGGATGATTCCGGTCTCGCCCGGAAACAGATATCACAGACGTTGGCCATGATCGGCATTGAACCGGTGATGGCGAATGACGGTAAGGAGGCTTTACAGCTATTGCACGCGCTACATGATGAGGGACGTACCGTAGACCTGATTATTTCAGACATCGAGATGCCTGAAATGGATGGCTATACCCTGACACGTGAACTGCGTAAAGATCAGGATTTCGCTTCAGTCTATATTTTGCTGCACACTTCATTGGCGGGCGCTGTCAGCCAGGAGTATGCCACCGCCAGCGGAGCGAACGCGGCCCTGACCAAGTTCGTAACCGAGGAGTTGGCTGAAGCCGTCCTGGAAGGCCTGCGTCAGGAACACTGAGATGAAGGCCACCCGCTAGCCACTTTCCTGTTCGCACCCACGTCGGGTCAGAGTTACACTTGTGCAACACTTAGCCATCGGCCTATCGCTCTCCCTGCTATGAATAATGAAACCTATGCAGAACGCATCCGAGTACGCGGCCTGGTACAAGGTGTCGGTTTCAGGCCGACGGTCTGGAATCTTGCCAATCGTTGCAAGCTGTCCGGCGCCGTCTGGAATGATGCGGAAGGGGTGTTAATCGATGCGGTAGGCAGTCAGTCGTCGATAGATCGTTTGGTACAGCTAATTGAACAGCAACCACCGCCCCTGGCAAAGATCGATGTTATTGAGCGGCAACCCCTGGCGTTGGCTGGCAGAGCGGATTACATCGGATTTGAGATAGTAAAAAGCCGGGGTGGGGAAGTCTTGACCGGGATTGTGCCGGATGCGGCGACCTGTGACGCCTGTCTGCAGGATATCAACGACCCGCAAAATCGACGTTACCGCTATCCCTTTACCAATTGCACCCACTGCGGTCCCCGGCTCTCCATTGTGCGGGCAATCCCCTATGACCGTGCAACCACCAGTATGGCGGTCTTTCAGCAGTGTGAATCCTGCCTGACAGAGTATCGTGATCCGGCAGATCGCCGTTTTCACGCGCAACCCAATGCCTGCCCGGTATGTGGTCCGCGGGTCTGGTTGGAGGATGCGGCGGGTATATCGCTAACGGATGCCGTTGGTAACGAACCGATTACCCATGCGATTCGATTGCTGCAGTCTGGGGCAATCCTGGCGATTAAGGGAATCGGCGGTATTCATCTGGCCTGCGATGCCGGTAACGAGCAAGCGGTTACCACCCTTCGCCGTAGGAAGCAGCGCTACCATAAGGCCTTCGCTCTGATGGCGGCCGATATTGTAATGGTGCGCCACTATGCGGAGGTAAGCGAACAGGAGGCGCGTCTGCTGGAGAGTATCGCTGCGCCCATTGTTATATTGCAGCAGAGAGGGGATGCCACACTTGCATCCGCCATTGCACCCGGGCAAAACTCACTGGGTTTTATGTTGCCTTATACACCGTTACACCATTTGTTGATGCAGGGACTGCAACGACCCATTGTACTGACATCGGGAAATATTTCCGATGAACCGCAGGTGATCGCCAATGATGTCGCACATGTCCAGCTTTCGGGAATCGCCGATTATTGGTTATTGCACGACAGGGAGATTGTTAACCGTCTGGATGATTCCGTAGTACGGGTAATGGACGGAGAAGCCCGCATGGTGCGTCGTGCTCGCGGTTATGCACCGGCTCCGATTACACTGCCAACAACGTTTGCATCCGTGCCACCGATACTGGCGCTGGGCGGTGAGCTAAAGAATACCTTCTGTCTGATGAAGGGGAACAAGGCTATCCTCTCGCAACACATGGGGGATCTTGAAAACGGTGCCACCATCAAGGAGTACCACCGTTCACTGGCCCTCTATCGTCAGCTGTTCCAGCAGGATCCGTCCACGGTAGTGGTGGATCATCATCCCAACTACCTCTCCACCCAATGGGGACAGCAGATGGCGGAGGAGTTTGAGATCCATCTCGAGCGTGTGCAACACCATCATGCCCACATTGCCAGTTGCATGGCCGAACATGGCTGTGAGCTGGAGCAAGCGGATGTGTTGGGAATAGCACTGGATGGACTGGGAATGGGAGAAGAGGGGGCGCTGTGGGGTGGCGAGTTCCTACGGGTTAATTATCGATCGTTCCAGCGTCTGGGCTATTTCAAGCCGACCGCCATGCTGGGTGGCGCCAAAGCGATGTATGAACCCTGGCGTAATACTCTGGCCTATCTATTCAGCGAATTCAGTTGGGAAAATCTCACGCGAGACTATGCCGACTTGAATATCATCCAGTTCCTCAACAGTAAGCCGATTACCAATTTGCAACAGATGTTTGAGCGGCAGTTGAATTCTCCGTTGGCCTCTTCGTGTGGCCGGTTGTTCGATGCGGTGGCTGCCGCTATCGGCATCTGTCGCGATCAGGCGAGTCACGAGGGGCAGGCCGCCATTGAGTTGGAGGCACTGGTTGGGCGGGATCAGTTTGAAGCACTGGGCCCCGGTTATGGCTATCAGTCGACGCTGAATGATGGTCAGTATTTGTTGAGTTGGCGGCCGTTATGGCAAGCATTGCTGGATGATCTGCAACAGTCCGTAGCCCCGGCAGTGATAGCGGCCAAATTTCATAAAGGTCTGATCACGGCGGTCTCCGAGACGGCGCTGAACCTCTGTCGGCAGCAGAATCTTGACACGGTAGTACTTTCAGGCGGCGTATTTCAGAACAGGCTATTACTTGAAGGTGTCAGCCAGCGGTTACGTGAACAGGCGTTGACGGTATTGAGTCCCCGGTTATTACCCGCCAATGACGGTGGCCTTTCGCTGGGGCAAGCGGTTGTGGCGGCAGCACGTCAACTGCATCGGGTAAATTAGCGCCCTGGACATAGTCTGCTCAGCTTTCGAAACAGTGTTGCTGTGCTTTCAACCGGCGCAACACTTCAATTCGCTCTTCGGCCGAGATGATCCTTCCATTCTCCTTGTACTGGAGGTATCCCGCGTATCCGGATAAGGCGTAAGCAGGCATAAACAGTGTGGTACCGACCCAGATGGAAGTCCCTTGATAGGGGTCATTGTAAAAGTCCGGTTTATAGCTGTAGGTTTTCGGGACCAGTGCAGCCATCTCCTGCTCCAGCGCGAGGCAGCTTTTAAGCTGGTCACCCTCACTGGCCGTTTGGGTTGAGGGTGTTCGGTAGAGTTCGAAGGGGAGACGCATTTCGCTCGTTGACTGAGTTTGGCTATTTGAATCTTCTGCCGCCATAGTCACTGACGCCAACGTTGTCAGCACGAGGAAGGTGTATATTTTTTTACCTGCAGTGACGCTTGTCATCATCTTGGAATCCCCGGGTTATTCACCCCAATGGTAGCAGTATCGGCCGGAATGGAGATATATTGATTCTGTGGTGAAGCATTAAAGTCCTATTTTCCCGATCAATGTCTCATTTGGCAAAAAACCGATGAAATAGGTGTGAAAATGCTATATCATAAGTAATAGCTAATATTGTGTTAATGGAGCATGTCATGCCCGAACTCGAGTTTGAATTTTCACTGAAGCCGGACTCTGATCCCCAGCTTGCCGCCTATGTGGTGAAATTCTCGGGGAAATCAATAGTCTGGGATGATGAGACCGGTTCCGATCGAGTCGTTGGGGAGATTCACGGCCATAAACTGGATCTTGCTGCAGCGATTGTCGATGGGATAGACCAGTCATTACTGCTCGACTCGGTTTGTCCGGAAATGTCTGAGTTTTCTCAAACCGCATTCGGCGAGGGTGGTTGTCACTACCTTCAAGAGATGGCCGATGGCAGCCTGAAAAAGCAGGAGTGCAGCGGGCTGGTCTATATCAATGAAATTACCGTTGATCCGGATTTCCGGGGTCAGAGTATCGGTAGTGCCCTGATGGGCAAGATTGGTCAAATGGTTGATGTTGAGGACAGTATTATCGCGTTGAAGGCTTTTCCTCTGTCACCTGAGTACGGAAAACGGGTGCCGGAAGCGGATGTGGAAAGAGTAAAGCGGTTTTATGAGCGCTTGGGTTTTGCCCACATCGGCGGCGAGTTTATGGTGAAGCAGGCGAATCTTTGTGACACTATCAAGAAACGCTTGGCCTGGAGAAAGGATCGGCCGGAAAAGGAGCAACAATCTCAGTCCGAGAAGATCTACGTTTGACCGACTCTGTCTTGGGCCGACCCGGTGCATCTGCATCGTGTTAACAGGCCCTAGTGTCTGGGTAGATCTGTGTTATAAACTGTCGTTGATCTGATCGATCGATGTACCCGGCTGATAGGCTGAGGTGTCTGAGACGATCCCACTTTGACAAGGACAGAATATGGCAGATCGCAGTTTTAACTTTGCAGGATTCATGATTCGATGGGTCCTGGCTTTGCTTCTGGTTTTCACTACCTACAATCCCTCCGGCTATTCCTGGTACCACTGGCTCGCGCAAGCGGCCAACAAGATCGAACCGTTGATCGCGCTTGCCGGTGTACTGCTGTTGATCGGCTGGGTCATTTACGTGCGGGCGACGGCACGCTCCCTGGGTGTGATCGGTACACTGCTTGCCCTGGCGCTGTTTGGCACGCTGGTCTGGGCTTTGATCTACTATCAGGTGATCTCTCTCAGCAACACGACACTCCTGACCTATATCGTACTGATCATCCTGTCTGCCGTGATGGCGACCGGACTCTCCTGGTCCCATATTCGTCGTCGCATGAGCGGTCAACTGGATGTGGATGATCGCGATGACGATTGATCGCTATTTTGCATAGGCTGAAGATATAGCCGGTTGATCATCCGGGTCGATCTCAGTTAGGGAAATACAAACAGTGGAAACCCTTACTCTGGCGTTCAAAAGAAGTTTACACATCCTTTTGGTCGGGTGCTGTCTGGCTTTGGCGACGCTGTCCGCGTCTGCGCAGGATAACGGTGAAAAGCCGACATCCGAGACAGCTATCGCACCGAGTACCCTTGAAACGCTGCTCTCTTTTGTCAATCTTCGAAAGGATCTGCAAGCCGATATCAAGGCACTGAACAGGCAAATTCAGACCACCCATTCGGACGCCGAAAAGATCAGTCTGAAACAGCGCTTGGAGAAGCTGGAAAGCGATCTTAAAACCACCAACCGCAACTTTGAAAATATTGCAGCAGGTGTGGATATGACCACCTTACGGGGTGAACCGAGGGAGGAGTTTAACCTGCAACAGGAGGTGTTTGCACTCGTCAGGCCGGCGATTGATGAGATGAAGGAGATGACCGCCCGGGTCCGCCAGAAATCCGAGCTGAAAAAAAAGATCGCTTACTACGAGGAGCAGTTACCGGTCATTACCCAGGCGTTGGAAAACATAACCAAGCTAAAACAGGCCGGGGATAACAAGGCGCTGATAGAGAGCCTGAAGCAGACGGAAGCCCAATGGACCAAACAGCAGACATTTATCCAGAGTGAACTGCAGGCTGCCCAGTTGCAGCTGGATAAACTGAGTTCGGCGGAGACATCGCTGGCTGAAGCGTCGCAAAGTTATCTGAAATCTTTTTTCCAGAAGCGCGGGCTTTACCTGGGACTGGCGCTGTCGGTGGTGGTCGTTATCGTTCTACTGTCGCGATTGATCGCCGCTTCGATGCAGCGTTATATCCCCGGTTTTAGGGCCAAACACCGTAGCTTCAGGGTACGCCTGGTGGAGCTGCTGCATCGGGTCTTTACGGTATTGTTTGCCATCCTCGGTCCGATGGCCGTGTTTTACCTGGTGGAAGATTGGGTACTGTTCAGTCTGGGTATTTTACTGCTGTTTGGCATCGCCTGGGCGCTGAGACAGACGCTGCCGCGCTACTGGAGCCAGATCCAATTGTTCCTCAATATCGGCTCGGTTCGAGAAGGCGAACGGTTGTTGATGGAAGGGTTGCCCTGGCAAGTTGATCAGATCAATGTTTACAGCACCTTGATTAACCCGGTAGCCGGTATCAGTCAACGGGTGCCGATTGATGATTTGGTAGACCTCAAATCGCGCCCCTCTCAGTCCGACGAACCCTGGTTTCCCTGCAGCAAGGGGGACTGGGTGATCTTAAATAGCGGCATCAGGGGGAAAGTTGCCGGCATATCTCATGAAATGGTTCAACTGGTGGAGCGGGGCGGAGCCAGAATGACTTATCAAATGGCGGATTTTCTCGCCGCCTCGCCGCGCAACCTGTCGGTCAATTTTCGTATTAAAGAGATTATCGGGATCAGCTACCGGCTACAGAAAGAGAGTACCCAGGCGATTCCCGAAACCCTGCAGGCGTATCTATTTAAACGGCTACATGAAGAAGGGTATGGCGATCAATTGCTCAATTTGCGGGTAGAGTTTGCCGCGGCCAATACGTCATCACTGGATATCATGATCATTGCCGACTTTAAAGGTGAACTGGGCGATCTGTACAACCGCTTGCGTCGCGCTATCCAGCGCTGGTCCGTCGATGCCTGCAGCGAATACGATTGGGAGATCCCGTTCCCGCAACTGACACTGCACGGAGCGGTATCCGCCGCCGATTAATCGGCTGGATGATGGGGCGGGTTATCGCGGCAGGGTGACCACGGCCTCAAGCCCTCTATCCTTGCCCCTTTGCAGGATCACATCACCACCGTGTGCCCGGGCTATGTTACGTGCGATACCCAACCCCAGTCCCGTTCCCCCCGTCTCCCTTGCACGCGATGTTTCACGACGATAGAACGGATCGAACAACCCCTCCAGCTCAGCCTCCGGCACTCCCTCGCCCCGATCGGCGATAATGATGATTAACCGCTGTTTGCTATCTTCCACCCGTATCTCGGCGGCTTGTCCATAGCGCACGGCATTTTCGATCAGGTTCATTAAACAGCGTTTGAGTGCCAGCGGTCGGCCGCTGATGGGGGCGGCTTTGCTGTCTGCCAGGGTCATCGGCCAACCCAACTCTTGTGCGTCATCCTGCAGTGACTCCAGCAGGGCGGTGATACTGATCTGCACCGGCTGCTCTTTGCTTTCGGTACCGCGCAGATAATCCAGGGTAGCCAGCACCATCTGCTCCATCTCATCCAGATCCTTATCGAAACGTGATTGGAGTTCATCGTCCTTCAGCAGGGCGAGACGCAGGCGCAGCCGGGTAATGGGCGTTTTCAAGTCATGAGAAACTGCCGCCAGTACCCGGCTGCGGTCTTCGATATAGCGTCGGAGTCGTGTCTGCATCGTGTTAAAGGCCCGCACGGCGTTTTGCACTTCCCGTGGACCGCTTTCGTCCAGCGGCGGATAAGTGATGTCCTTGCCGATATTCTGTGCCGCCTCGGCCAGGGTGCCGAGAGGCTTGGTAACCCAACGGACCGCCAACAGGGAGAGCAGGATGATCGAAGCCAGCAGGATGGAGAGATAAGCCAGTAATTTATATGGCCAGTTTTCGACGCCTTCGGGCAGCGGGCGCAGGATATTCAGCCAACTGCCGTCGGACAGGCGGATACTGGCTTGGAAACCATTTCTCGGCGGCCGTGGGCGATACGCCGGTAGGGGCTCGTCGAACCGCCGCTCCGGGGTGAAATCATGGCGTTGCCGCCAGGGTGGGCGTTCCGGTTGATCGCCGTTGTGCAGGGGGTTGATCGCCACCCGGATCTCGGTATTTTCCGACAGCGCCTGTCTTAACAGCATCGCCAGATGATTGGAGGGGATGGCATTCGGGCCCTGGGGCAACGGTGTGTCGGACAGGGTAGTACGGAACTGGGGGGTGCTGAAGGCCCGGACGATGCGTGCCCGTTCTGCCTGGGGGGTATCCTCCAGCAGGTAGACGAGTGAAGCCACGCGCTGAATCAGCTGTATCCCGGTATTTTCCCGGATGGAGTCGATCCGGTCTTTCAGTAGCAGTCCGGTACTGAACAGTTGCGTGATGAGTAACCCGGCAATAAGGATCAGTACCAGCCGGCCAAACAGTGAGCGGGGGAAGAGTCTCATGTTAGCGGATTTCCAGCCTTGACCTGAACGGCAAAGATATAACCTTCACCTCTCACTGTCTTGATGATTGCCGGGTCTTTCGGGTCGTCCTCAAGGCGTCTGCGCAGGCGACTGATCAGTACGTCGATGCTGCGATCGAACGGGTCTGCTTCACGGCCTTGGGTCAAGTCAAGAAGCTGATCCCTGTTTAATACACGATTGGGGTGGTCGAGAAATACCTTCAACAGCCGGTATTCCGCTCCACTGAGTGGCACCACCAGGCCGGCGCCGGATTCGAGATGACGGGCTATCGGATTCAGGCTCCAGTCGGCAAAGCGGAGTGTCCGGGTGGTCGATTCCTGTTGCTCAAAAGGCAGCGCGGTGGTCCGTCTCAACACCACTTTGATGCGAGCCAAGAGTTCGCGCGGATTGAACGGCTTGGGCAGGTAATCGTCCGCACCCATCTCCAGGCCCAGGATGCGGTCCATCTCATCGCCACGGGCGGTAAGCATGATAATCGGTATCTTTGACTTGACGCGTAGATTACGGCAGAGCTCCAAACCATCGGCCCCGGGCAGCATGAGATCCAGCACCACCAGGTCGATGCGCTGCTCCTCCAGTACTCGGTTCATCGTTTTGCCTTCGCCCACCGTGGTCACGCGGTAACCGTTCTGCTCAAGATAAGCTTGCAGCAGGTTACGGATCTCCAGGTCGTCATCGACCACCAATATGTGTCGGGATTTTTCCATGACCTATTTATACGCGAATTGCCGGTCAACAGGAGAACGGATTTGTAACAGAGTGTAACAGCATGTGCCCTGTTACTCAGGGTTACAAAAAAGCGCTTTTCTGCAATCGCCGGGTTACATCCAGCTGTTCTCATAGTACCCACTGAAGGAGCAGTCCGCTCCGCCAACTGAGAGGAAAGCTGATGAAACGTTCAAATAAAATTCTGGTTACGCTGGTGGCTGTTGCCGGTATCGGTCTGGTGACCTTGTCACAGGTTTCTGCCAATGATCGCTATGACCGCTGTGGATTTGGTGCTGGCGATTCGAGTATGCGCTACGGGGGGGACGAAGATCGCGGCAGACACGGTTTTGGTGGTGACAAGTCCGGTGATCGTACCGCCAGGATGGAACAGGGTTTGGATATGATGAAGTATAAACTGCGCATTACTGAGTCGCAGGAGCCTGCCTGGCAAGCGTTTGAACAGAGCATGAAGCAGAAAATGGCCAACCGTTTGGAACGGCGTCAGGCGATGCGCGAGGGTAAGGAGATGACGGTTTCCGAACGGGTCGAGGCGATGCGCAGTGGGGCGGCCCAGATGACCGAAGCCGCGGATGCGATCGAGCAGCTCTACGCGAGTCTAACCCCGGAACAGCAAAAGATAGCCGATGAGATGCGGCCGATGGGTGGCATGCCGCGCATGCGTTGAAAGCAAATGGCTACTTGTTGAGACAGGTAGGGTGGGCACACACGGCGTGCCCACCTTACGGATCTTGATGAGTGAAACCGATCGGCGCCCATCTCGGGGGTGGGCGCCGATATTTTTCAGGACTGCAGCTCTTGGCGGTTGGCGAATAGCTCCAGCGCTTCCGGATTGGCCAGCGCCTCTTTGTTTTTTACCGGGCGATTGTGTACCACTTCGCGCACCGCCAGTTCGACGATTTTACCGCTCTTGGTGCGCGGGATGTCAGCCACCTGGACGACTCGGGCCGGGACATGGCGCGGAGTGGTGTTGGCACGAATCTGTTTTTTGACTTTATCGATCAAAGCTTCATCCAGGCTCAGATCGTCGCGCAGACGCACAAACAGCACCACTCGCACATCGCCGTCCCACTCCTGGCCGATTACCAGACTCTCCACCACCTCATCCAGTTGCTCTACCTGGCGGTAGATCTCGGCGGTGCCGATACGCACCCCACCGGGATTCAGCACTGCGTCGGAGCGTCCATAGATGATAATGCCATCCTGTGCCGTCAGCTCCACATAGTCACCGTGGCACCAGACATTGGGGAAGCGGTCGAAATAGGCGCTGTGATACTTCTCACCCGTCGGGTCGTTCCAGAAGCCGATCGGCATGGAGGGGAAGGGAGCGGTGCAGACCAGCTCGCCTTTCTCTTCACGCACCGCTTGACCCTCATCGTTCCACACCTCGACCTGCATACCTAGACCACGACACTGCAATTCGCCGCGGTAGACCGGCAGTACCGGATTGCCTAATGCAAAGCAGGAGATGATATCGGTACCGCCGGAGATGGAGGAGAGACACATATCCGGCTTGATATGCTCGTAGACGAAATCGAATGCTTCCGGCACCAAGGGAGAACCGGTGGAGCAGAGGGTGCGTACGGATGAGAGATCATGCGTCTCTCGCGGTTTCAGTCCCGCCTTGTTGATAGCGTCGATGAACTTGGCGGAGGTACCAAACTGGCTCATCTTCTCCGCATCGGCATAGTCAAACAGGACGTTGCCATCTGGATAGAAGGGGGAGCCGTCGTACAACAACACGGTCGCTTCGGCGGCCAGTCCCGAGACCAGCCAGTTCCACATCATCCAGCCGCAGGTGGTGAAGAAGAAGGTGCGGTCGCCCGGCTTTACGTCGGTGTGCAGCCGGTGCTCCTTGAGGTGCTGCAACAGGGTGCCGCCGGCACCGTGTACGATGCACTTGGGTACCCCGGTGGTACCGGAAGAGAACATGATGTAGAGCGGGTGATCGAACGGCAGCTGGTTGAAGCTGATCTCCTGTGCTTCGTAGCCGTCGATGAATTCCCCCAGAGGCAGGGCGCCCTCGATCGATTCCAGCGGGAACTCTTCCCGGGTATAGGGGATCACCACCACCTGCTCAATGCTGGAGATGCGTTGGCGGATCTCGGCGATCTTTTCCAGGCTGTCGTGGGTCTTGCCGTTGTAATAATAGCCGTCGGCGGCAAACAGCAGTTTCGGTTCAATCTGGCCGAAACGATCCACCACGCCGTTGACCCCGAAATCGGGCGAGCAGGAGGACCAGATCGCCCCCAGGCTACTGACGGCCAGCATGACGATGATGGTCTCCGGCATATTGGGCAGGTAGGCGGCCACCCGGTCCCCCTCGCCAATGCCGGCGTCTCGCAGTGCCTGGGCTACCCGGGAGACGTGATGATAGAGTTCACGGTGGCTGACGCGTCGCTGTACCTTGTCCTCGCCGCGAAATATCAGGGCATCGCTGTCGTCCCGGCGGCGCAGCAGATTCTGCGCGAAATTGAGCCGTGCCTGGGGGAACCAGCGGGCCCCCGGCATCCGGTCACCCTGTTCCAGCACCGTCTCGCCCCGGGTCTCGGCGATGACGCCGCTCTCTTCCCAGACGGCGCTCCAGAAAGACTCCGGCTGTTCGATGGACCACTGGTAGAGCTGTAAATAATCCGCCAACTGCAGGGCATGCTTCTGGTTAACAAAGTGTCGAAAGCGGGTAACGTTTGCCTGTTCGATCTGTTCGGGATTGGGTTGCCAGAGGGGTTCTGCCATTGATATCTCCACCGGTAATTACTTAACGCTTACGTAAACGTCATAAAAGAATAGCACTGATCAGGCATAAAATGAAAACGGTCTGATCTGTTCTTTGAACACTTTTCCGATTGTCTGTTTTTAGCCGCGAATGAACGCAAATAAACGTGATTTAGGTTAGGGAACCTCTTCCTCGTTCCCACGCTCTGCGTGGGAATGCATAGGGCAGCATACCGTACGCACGCTGTAACACAGCGTTTGCCGATCGTGCATGCGTCGGGTTATGCGGCACCCGGGCCTTGTCGTGGTCTGGACACCTGGTGCCCCAACCTACGCGGCCTTATCGCAGCTTTGGGGAGGATCATAGCAGAGCCGCTAGCGGCTTGCCCTCTCATCGTGGATGACTCCCCGGCGCAGTTGGTCCAGCTCGATCGACTCGAACAGCGCCTTGAAGTTACCCTCGCCAAAACCCTCGTTGCCCTTGCGCTGAATGATCTCGAAAAAGATCGGTCCGATGACCGTACGGGTAAAGATCTGCAGCAGTAGACCCTGTCCCTGGGTGGGGGCGCCATCGATCAGGATGCGGTTCCTTCTCAACCGTTCCAGATCCTCGCCATGCCCCGGTACCCGGGCATCGACTTGCTCATAATAAGTATCCGGTGTCTCCTGCAGGGGGACGGCGCGCTGGTGCAACCGTTCGACCGTGCTGTAGATGTCAGGGGTGCCCAGGGCGATGTGTTGAATCCCTTCCCCGTGATAGGCGTGGAGATACTCCTGGATCTGGGATTTGTCATCGCTGCTTTCGTTGATCGGGATGCGGATTTTACCGCAGGGGCTGGTCATCGCACGGGATTTGAGGCCGGTCAGTTTGCCCTCGATATCGAAATAACCGACCTCCCTGAAATTGAACAGGCGGGAGTAAAACTCCGCCCACTCATCCATGCGACCGCGATAGACATTGTGGGTGAGATGATCGATATAGGTGAAGCCGACTCCCTTGGGGTGTTGGTCTACGCCTTTGATAGGGATGAAGTCCACATCGTAGATGCTGCCTCTGTCGCCGTAGCGGTCCACCAGGTAGATCAGGGAGTCACCGATCCCTTTGATCGTAGGGATGTTGAGCTCCATCGGTCCGGCCTTGGTTTCGACGCCCCAGGCGCCGTGCTCCAGGGCCATCTGATAGGCGTGTGCCGCATCCTTTACCCGGAAGGCGATGGCACAGGCGCTGGGGCCGTGTTGCTGGGCGAAGGCGCGCGGAAAGCCGGTCTTCTCCGCGTTGATAATGAAATTGACGCCACCCTGCCGGTAGAGGGTGACCGCCTTGGATCGGTGACGGGCGATGGCGACAAAGCCGAGTTGCTCAAACAGTTTGCCCAGTGTCTCCGGTTCCGGCGAGGTGTATTCGACGAATTCAAAACCGTCGGTACCCATCGGGTTATCCCAGAGTTGTCCCATGCTTCACCTCCTGGTCGCTGCCTGTTTATAAGAATATTCACATAGGGTGGGCACGTCGCCTGTGCCCAGGTTCAAGGATGGACTGATTCCGCATGGTCACAAAAAGCGTGTCCACCCTACCAAACTAAAAATTTAGATAACGGTTAGGGTGGCCGAGTTCAAACCGCGTCCGGTTGGTTTTCCGGTCTTGCCCGCTCGAAGGCATCGATCGCGAGGCACGTCTGTTCGATGCGTACGATAGTGGGGTAAGGCGTCAGGTCCAGTTCAAAACGCCGTGCATTGAAGACCTGGGGCACCAGGCAGACGTCAGCCAGGGTGGGCCGGTCGCCACAGCAGAATTCGCTGTCAGATGCGGATTGTTGCAGTATCTGCTCAATCGGACGAAACCCCTCATCCAGCCAGTGGTGATACCAGGCCAGTTTCTGCGCCTCGCTGACGCCGAGTTCTGAGACCAGATACTTCAGGATTCGCGAGTTGTTCACCGGATGGATGTCGCAGGCCACCATCTGAGCGAGGGCCCGGATATGCGCCCGCTGCAGCGGATCGTCCGACAATAGCGCCGGCTCCGGATGCCGCTCGTCCAGGTACTCGCAGATCGCCAGAGATTGCTGCAGTACGTGGCCATCCAGGTCCAGGGCCGGTACTAGTCCCTGGGGGTTAATAGCCCGGTACTCCGGGCTGCTCTCTTCATTCTGCAGTAGATTGACCCCGGCTTGCCGGTAATCGATCCCCTTCAGGTTGAGAACGATACGTACCCGGTAAGCGGCGGTGGAGCGGAAGTAGTCGTAGAGTGTGATCATGGTCCCTGGTACGGCTCCACTTGCTGGTCGATATCGCCGAAGACGTTGTGGCCCGCCTCATCTTCCATGCGAATACGGATGGTATCGCCAAAACCCATAAACGGGGTCTGCGGTTTACCGCTGTTGATGGTTTCGATCATGCGCACTTCGGCGATGCAGGAGTAACCGACACCGCCATCGGCTATGGCCGAACCCCACTCGGTGTTCTGTTTGTTGGAGACGGTGCCGGAGCCGATAATGGCGCCAGCGCCGAGCGGACGCGTCTTGGCGGCATGGGCGATCAGCTGTGGGAAGTTAAAGGTCATATCCACCCCCGCATTGGCCTTGCCGAAGGGTTGGCCATTGTAATCGACCAGTAGGGGCAGGCTGACCCGTCCCTCGTTCCAGTGGTCACCCAGTTCGTCCGGGGTGACTGCTACCGGTGAAAAGGCGCTGGAGGGTTTCGATTGGAAAAAGCCAAAACCCTTGGCCAGTTCGGCCGGTATCAGGCCGCGCAGGGAGACATCGTTGACCAGCATCAGGAGACGGATCTGCCCGGCTGCCTGTTCTGTCGTGCAGCCCATCGGCACGTCACCGGTGATCACCGCCACTTCACCTTCGAAGTCGATGCCCCAGGCGGTGTCCGCCATGCAGATCGGATCGCGGGGGCCAAGAAAACTGTCCGATCCGCCCTGGTACATCAGCGGGTCGTGCCAGAAACTCTCCGGGATCTCTGCGCCGCGCGCCTTGCGCACCAGCTCCACATGGTTGACATAGGCGCTGCCGTCGGCCCACTGATAGGCACGGGGCAGGGGGGAGGCGAGCTGTGTCATCTCCAGTTCGAAATCGTCAGATACCCCGCCCGCATTGAGCTGGTTATAGCGTGCCTGCAGGGCGGGTTCTGCCGCGGACCAGTTATCCAGTGCCGCTTGCAGGGTGGGGGCGATATCGTCGGCACGCACCGCGCGGCTGAGGTCCCGTGAGACTACCAGCAGGATACCGTCACGCCCCTGTTTCAGTGAAGCCAGTTTCATAGTTCATTCCCTTTGCCCTCGATTCGGGGCTGCCCTGTAAAAAACGATTAGCCGCGAATGAACGCGAATAAACGCAGATAATAATTTGGCTTGTCTGTAGGGTGGGCACGTCTTGTGCGCCCACGCTGTTATTCGTGTGACTAAGTTAGCGTGGGCACAAAAAGCGTGCCCACCCTACTATCTGAGCGCAATGGTTGATATGCCGCATTACGCTTTGAACTCCTTCTCATGCAGCCAGGAGGCGTGGGTGACCACTTTTTTGGTTTTGCTCCACTCCTCCAGCATGGCGGGTGCGATAGTGTGCAACTCCTCCAGCATCTCCGGGGTGGCAGTCACCGTGGTCAATTCCAGGCGGTGTCCGTTGGGGTCGAAGAAGTAGATCGACTTGATGATTTCGTGGTTGGTCGGTCCCACCACGTCGATGCCGTTGGCCTCCAGTTGTGCCTTGGCCGCCATCAATGCGGCCTCGTCTTCCACCTGGAACGCGATATGCTGTACCCAGTCCGGCGTGTTGGGATCCTTGCCCATCGGCGGTGAGTGGGGTACTTCGAAGAAGGCGAGGATATTACCCATGCCGGCATCCAGGAACAGATGCATATAGGGATCCGGTTCCTTGGTGGAGGGGACCTTGTCTTCGGAAATGGCGAGCAGGAAATCCATGTTGAGATTCTTGGTGTAGAACTCGACGGTCTCCTTGGCATCCTTACAGCGGTATGCGACGTGATGAATCTGTTTGATTTCCACAGGTAGCTCCTGTCACTTGGACGATAAAAGTAAAAGCGGTCGGTCAGCTCAACCCATCGGCGGCGATCTGCAGCGCCTCTTCCAGGGTCTCTTCGTCGCCAATATGGTTGGCCAGCAGCAGGATCAGTTTGGCGTTAGCCAGTTGACTCTGCTCCTCGGTCAAGTCCCGGTGCATATCCACAAGAGCGTTATAAAAGTCATCCGGTCGGTTGAGCGTCGGTTGAATATTCAGTTTGCGTGTCTCGATCATCTGTCTTGCTCCTTCAGCCTTGGCCGGTGGCCCGGTTCAGCGCGGATTTAATCTTTTGTGGGTTCAGCTCACGCCAGCGTGCGGTGACATGCTGATCCGGCCGGAACAGATAAAAGGTGCCCGGTTGGCCATCAAAGCGTTCGGTTAATCTTCCCTTCGAATCTGTGAGGGTGGTAATTCCGGCAGGTAGCCCACGGCCATCATTCAGGCCGACTACCAGGATATTGAGTGGAATCTCTGATTGTGCAGTCAGCGTGCTGAGGGTGGTCAGTTCGCTGTCGCTCAGGGTGCCGTTTTCTTGGGGGAAATAGAGCCCGTTGAACCGGTTGTTGCCGATCAGTTGCAGGAACCAGTCGCCGTCATTGACCGGAGCGTCGGTGCTGGGAGTACCTGGCGTCATCTTGCAGTTGAAGGAGGCCTCGTCCGGCGTGTTGAGCGACGACTGCCGATAGACGGCCGGCATGGAAAGACGGCCGCTATTGACCATGGTACGGGCAAAGGGGTACTCCTCTGCCAGCAGCAGCGTGGCGTTGCGGAAAGTGCGGCTCATCTCACTTTTGGGTGTGATGAAGTCGGTGCTGCGGGTGGAGTTGAGCAGATTTTCATCGGCGGCCGGGATCCGCTCGTCATCATAACTGTCGAGCAGTTTGTCCGGTGCTTTGCCGTCCAGTACCAGTTTTATCTTCCACATCAGATTGTCGGTATCCTGGAAACCGCTGTTGGCGCCGCGGGCGCCGAACGGGGAGACTTGATGGGCGGCGTCGCCGACAAAGAACAGACGGCCGTGACGGAACTTTTCCATGCGTCGGCACTGGAAGGTGTAGACCGAAGTCCACTCCAGTTCAAATTCGGTCTCCTCACCGAGCATCGCCTTGAGCCGGGGGATGACATTGTCCGGTTTTTTCTCCTCCTCCGGATCGGCGTCCCAACCCAGTTGGAAGTCGATGCGCCAGACATTGTCCGCCTGGCGGTGGAGTAGGGTGGAACCGCCCTGATGGAAGGGCGGATCGAACCAGAACCAGCGCTCCGGTGGAAAGTCGGTCTCCATCACTACGTCGGCGATCAGGAAGCGGTCCTGGAACACCTGGCCGCTGCTCTCCAGTCCCATCATCTTGCGAATGCCGCTGTTGGCACCGTCGGCCACGATCAGGTAGTCGCAGGTGAGGCGGTAGTCGCCATCCGGGGTTTCGATCTGGATCTCCACCTGGTCACCCTTCTCTTCAACGGCGGTGACCCGGCTCTTCCAGCGCAGTTGCAGATTCTCGGATTGCTGAATCTGATCCACCATATACTCTTCCAGGTAGTACTGCTGCAGATTGATAAAGGCGGGCCGATGATGATCCGATTCCGGCAGCAGGTTGAAGGAGTAAACTTGATCTTCCTGGAAAAAGACCTTGCCGAGATTCCAGGTGATGCCTTTGTCCACCATGCGCTGACCGCAGCCAAGCCGATCGAGAATCTCCAACGCCCGTTTGGCGTAACAGACGGCACGGGAACCGATGCTGACGGTATTGTTGTCGTCTAGGATGACGGTTGGAATACCCTGTTTCGCGGCGTCCAGACCGGCGGCCATACCGACAGGGCCGGCACCGACCACAATAACCGGATAGTGAACCGGGGTGGGGGCGTCCTGATCGGGCGAGTGGCTATACGCATAGACCGGGTTTTGATGGGTCTGCAACATGGATGATCGATCCTCCTACGGTGTCGGCTTTCCGCCTGTATCTATTAGGGATGCTCGGATTAAAGCCTTCCCTGGCTTTATCGGAGCAAGAAAACAAAAAATGTGATTTTGTGCTTTCTTAGGTTTGGTGCCGGTTTAGAGCGCGTCCTGCAGCGCGTGCCACATCTCGGTATCGCGTTCCGCCGTCCAGATACGGGGATCCGGATAGTCGCCGGCCTCGTCAAAGGCGCGGGTGATATCGAACGGCAGGCAGTGATCGAAGATCACCCAGTTGCCGAACTGTGGTTGCAGCACTTTATAGGTTTCGGTGTAGATCTCGTTAAGCACCTTGCCTTCGGCGCGGCCTTTTTTCACGCTCTCGAACATCTGGGTAAGGAAATCCTGGGTGCCGCTGATGGCGGCTTCAACGGTTTCCGGGGTGGTGAGGGCATCGCCACGGCCAGGAACCAACTTTTCGGCACCCAGTGCACGAACATTGGCCAGCGTCTGGGGCCAGTCGGTCAGGTAGGCATCGCCGGTGTAGGGAGTGGCGCCAAACTCCACCAGGTCACCACTGAACAACACCTTCTCATCCGGCAGCCAGACCACGATGTCGCCCTTGGTATGGCCTCGTCCGATATGCTTCAGCTCCACCCGGCGTTTACCCATCCATAGCGTCATGGAAGTTTCAAAGGTGAGGGTCGGCCAGGTGAGTCCGGGTACCGATTCAACCCCCTGGAACAGACGGGGAAAACGGCCCACTTCGGAGTCAAAGTCAAACTGGCCCCGCTCGACGATCAAGTCATAGGTCGCTTGGCTGGAGATGATGTGATCGGCATGGTAGGCGGAAGCCCCCATGACGCGGACCGCGTGGTAGTGTGACAGCACAACATATTTGATCGGCTTGTCGGTCACTTCTCGGATGCGCCGGATCACATCCTGAGCCATATCCGGAGTGGCCTGGGTATCGATCACCATGACACCGTCATCACCGATAATAATGCCGGTGTTGGGATCGCCCTCGGCGGTATAGGCGTAGACGCCCTCGGCCAGCTTGTCGAATGATACGGTTTTCTCTTCAACGTCTGCATGGGATGCAAATTTTTTGCTCATGGTGCGGTTTCCTTCTCTCTATCCGGGGCGTAAGTATTAGTTGCTGGTGAAACTGTAAAGTATGACAAATGTCATTTGCCGGTAAATATAGTTACAAAAGAAACTAATAACAACATCTAAAAATGTAGGTTAATTCGAGGGGGATCCTCTTGGGATAAAGTATAGTCGGTGGCACTGGGCTGGCTGCGTGGGGCAAGCGGGCGCCAGGCCGGGAGTTGAGGGGGGCGGTTTTGGCCGGGTTGTGTTTCTGTCCGAGTAGGGAAACTCAGACTTAATCAGAGATTCCTTGGGAATAAAGAGCGAAGTTAGGTGGGCCGTCCGGATAACGGGATAGCCGATCTTATCTGGACTGTTTGGGTGAAGGGATAGTCAGGATGGATGTGGGGGTAACGCCTGTCCCATTACGGCTACGGGACGGGCGTGAAGTGGAACCGGGCGTTTAGCTGGTAATGCAGAGCTCGCGGGCTCGTGCCTCAAGTTTGCTCAGTAACTGATCAAATTCTTTCATCTCTTTGGCATTGAACGGCATTAGCAGTTGGCGTTCACGCTCCAGGGCGAGGGGGACGATCTGCTGGTAAACCTTCATCCCTTTGGCCGCCAGACGCAGCTGGGATTTGCGCCGATCCTTTTTATCGGTTTTGCGTAGTACCCGGCCGGACTTGGTCAGGCTGGAGACGGCCCGGCTCACCTGTACTTTGTCCATATTGGTGCGCTCGCAGATCTCATTGGCAGAAAGGGGTTGGTAATTACCCAGTACCGCAATAACCCGCCACTCCATGATGCTGATGTTAAAACGCTCGGAATAGATCGTGGCAATACTGCCGGAGACAAAGTTGCTTAATACCGATAGGCGGTATGGGATGAAGTTCTCAAGCTCGACCCTCGGCTCGTCACTGTTGTTGGCTATATTGTTCTGAGACAACTTGCTACTCCATTGGGCAAATGAATCTAACGATAACCGGCGCATGTACATTTATTGGCACCAGCTGACGCGAGTATATGGCTCACGGGCCATTGACGCAAAGTACTCGTCAGGGCCTCTGTTTGAGGCGAACAGACCGATTCCGCATTGTAAGCCAACTCTACGTTATCTAGCCACTTTTCGCGTACAGAATCTGTCAACACGTGATGCTGTTGTGTTTCCACTGGTCGGGCCGGCGGCTACAATCATCGGCTAATGGTTGCTCCCCTCCGACGGATCGGCCGTCGATTGAGGGAGGGTTATCTGGTCCATAGTGAATCATGAGTAAAGCGTCGAACAAGTGGATTATGCATGTCGATATGGATGCTTTTTTTGCCTCCGTGGAACAGCGTGACCGCCCCGAGTGCCGGGGTCGGCCGGTCGTGGTCGGGGCCCAGCCCGGCAGTCGTGGTGTGGTCGCTACCTGCTCCTACGAAGCGCGCGCCTTTGGTATTCGCTCTGCCATGCCTATTTCAGAGGCTTTCCGCCGCTGCCCCGATGCGGTTTACCTAAAACCGGATATCGCGCGCTATGTGCAAGCGTCGCAGCAGGTGATGGCACTGTTGGAGACCATATCCCCGGTGGTTGAACCGGTCTCGGTGGATGAAGCCTATCTGGACATCACCGGTCTGGAACGGTTGTATGGCGCACCGGCGGCAATTGCCAAACGGGTCAAGGATAGAATCCGGCAGGATGTAGGGTTGGGCTGCTCGGTTGGGATCGGTCACAACCGTCTGATTGCAAAATTGGCGTCGGAATACCGTAAGCCTGACGGTTTAACAGTCGTGCTTCCGGAGCAGGTCGAGCCTTTTCTCGATCCCATGCCCCCCTCGAACCTTCGTGGCGTCGGTCCGCAAACCCTGAAAACGGTTCAACGTCTCGGTATTCAGACGGTTAAGCAGCTACGTGGCATGTCGCGGGAGCTGCTGAACGGCTATTTTGGCGAAAAGATGGCCGGTAGCCTTTATCGTCAGGCTCGTGGTCTCGCTTCCGATCAGGTGGGCGAGCGAGGTGCTCGGCAATCCATCTCCAAGGAGACTACCTTCAACCAGGACGTGACCGATAGAGACCATCTTCGGTCAACACTTCGTGCGCTGGCTTCAGAAGTGGGGTATAGCCTGCGGAAAGCTGGGTTGAAAGGCTGGGTGGTGACCCTGAAGATACGCCTGGCAGGTTTTGAGACCCATACCCGGCAGCGCCGTCTGGCAGTACCGGGAGATTCGGATAGTGGTTTGTTTAAGGTGGCATGGGATCTGTTGGAAGCAGCCGCTTTTTTTGAGAAACCGATACGGTTGATCGGGATAGGTGTCTCCGGTTGGGACGCGGATGAACCGGTCAATCTGGATCTGTTCACGTCCAGTGAAGCCGATACGCGGGAACGCCAACTCTATTCCGTACTGGACAGTGCGGCGGAACGCTTTGGAAAAGGGAAGTTGTCGTTCGGCGTACCGACCCCCAAAAAGAAGAAATAGTACCTCCTTAATGTACGACCGGATCGATCAGTGGCCGGTGATCGCTGATCTCGGGCAGTGACGTACCGGTTGTCGCTGGCGGGGACAGTAAAACCGACAAGGCGTTATCGGTCACACGCCATGTGCCGCGCTGACTGATGTCGGGCCGATCGCCGTAGAACAAGGCATAGCTGTAACGACCGTAGTGCGGAAGCTTCCTCGCCAGGCCGCTGAGAGCGGCCGGGTTGTCGGTTGAGATATACCCCAGGGTTTGACGGGGCGCTTGCCGTGTCAGGGTTAGTGCCAAGGTACCCGGTTTTTCCTGTAACCCCTGTGCGTCGAGTTGCCGGTCAAACAGGTGGGCGAAACGGTTCTCGCTGCCGAGAATCCATATCGGTTTATCGACCGGCAGTTTATTGATATGGCCATCTTCAATGAGCGTAAGGCCGGGGTTTTGCTGTTGCCACTGGCTGATCAACTGCCTATAGGCTTGTCTCGCGCGACTGTCACCGTGTTCCGGCACAATGGCGATGACCTGTTTAGCACCGAAGAGTTGCCCCAGGCTGCTGGGGGTTTCACTCGAGTCCAGCCGTCTGAACAGATCGAACAGCGGGTCGACGCTCACCTTGAGCGGGCGCTGATCCGTATGGATCTCCAATGTGGCGTCGCGCTTATCCATTTCGAGCCTGTAGGGCACGGCCGGTTTCCCATCCGAGAAATGGACATAGATAGGAACTGTGAGGTGGTAGGGTGCCTCCGGCTGTGTTTGGCGAAGCATGATCCGTAAACGGTAACCGGGAGATGCCTCGATTGCCTCGACGGAGACCAGCTTTAGCGTGGGGGCGCCCGTGCGCGTCAGCCACTGTTTGAAAAAGGCGTCTAATGTTTTACCGGAAACCGTTTCGAAGACCGCTTGAATTTGTCTGTAACCGGCCGTTTTGAATCGATAGTCGCGGTAAAATTGCTGTAATCCCTGCCGGAATAGGTGATCACCCAGCTCGATACGCAGCATGTGAAACAGCATCAATGTCTTTCCGTAACCGACCGACTGGCTGATCTGCCCGTGGTTGCCGCGAAATTGCGTTAGCGGGAAGTCATCCTGTTGTGCCACATAGTTGGCGTAGTTCTGCAGGGTGGTACGGCGGTATCCGGCGCTGTCGCCCTGCTGTTCTCTTAGTAGGTGGTCGGCCAGATAGGTGGTTAACCCCTCGCTCCAGTTGCCTGACGCGAGATCGACATAAACCCCGTTCCCCCACCAGTTATGCAGTACTTCATGCGGGTAGGAGGTGTGGATAATAAAGGGGAGTTGTATGACTTGCGGGCCGAGCAGGGTAAATGAGGGCATGCCGTAGCCGCTCTCCCAGAAGTTTTCCACCAAAGAAAATTTGCTATAGGGGTAGGGGCCCAGCAGTTGCTCATACATCGCCAGGTAGAGGCCGGTGGCATCGAGGTAGCGTTTGGCTAAAGCCGGATCCGGATCGTGCAGGTAGACTTCCGCAAGGTGGCCTGAATGCGTCTGTTTATAGCGGTGATAGGGAGAGGCGATCAGGTAGATCTCTTCTTGGGGGTGGTTTTCTTCCCAGCCGCTGCGGTTGGGAAGGTGATTGCCCTGACTGATGGATTGCCAGCCCGGCGGTAACCGGATCTGCATATGGAAGGTGAGGGTTGATGCGCCGATCTGAGGGTACCAATAACTGGTTCCGGCCAAAAATACTCCCTCCTTGGATATAAGGCCGGGTGTGGATTGACGGGAACTGCCGCGCTCGCCCTGTTGTGCGAGGTGGTGGGCGATCGTACCCCGGTAGGTGAGGGTGAAGGTTTGAGTCGGGGTGGATGTCAGAATACGGTATCGTCTTAGCGGTACGGTGCCATCCAGCCACTCCATGCTAGCGAGATGGGCTCGCTTGTCGTTCAGGGTCGGCGTCAGGTCGGCATGCAACAGAAATTCAACTTCACGCTCGGGGTTGGGCAGGCGGATTTGATCTGTCGCAATCAGCGTTCCTGATTCGGGCTGAATCTCTATCTGCAACTGATGGTGCACCGGCTGATTTGAGTCAATGGAAAAAGCGGTTGTCGTAACGAAAAGCAGCAGTAGGGGGATCAGGCGTCTGATAACATGACCGGCGTGGAGTTCGATGCGGAGCAGGGAGCGCAATGTATCTACCTCTGATGAATCAATCCGTATAGTTTGTGTCTGATTGTATGTCTTGCAGTTTAAGAGAGCCGATTATGGTTATAGCACGATATCCGCTGATTTTTCCTTTGCTTGTCTCATCGCTGTTTCTTGCCGCCTGCGGAAATACCGTTGCCAATAACCGCTTTGCCATGGGAGATGAACACCGCCCGGCTTCAATGTCGGATGGAGCCACTTCTGAGCAGTCGGCGGTTTCCGCGGTGTTGGATCTTCAGCAGGTAACCGATTTGCAGGCGTTGGTGCCTGAACTGACCTCAAAGCGTGTGGTGTATGTGGGGGAAACGCATGATGAATATGCGCATCACCGATCCCAATTGGCCGTTATCGAAGCGCTGCAGCAGTCAGGGGCCAATTTGGCAATTGGTATGGAGATGTTTCAGCAGCCTTACCAGTCATACTTGGATGATTATATTACCGGCAATATCTCGGAAGCGGAGATGCTGCGCAAGACCGAGTGGTATGAACGCTGGGTATATGATTATCGCCTTTACCGACCGATTCTTCATTTTGCCAGGCAGCACGGCATACCGGTCATCGCGTTGAATGTCCCGCGTGAAATTACCGAACATATTTCAAAGGGGGGTATGGAATCGCTCAGCGCCACCGAACGAAAGCAACTTCCCGACGATATCGATTATTCGGATCAGGCTTACACCAACCGCCTGAAAGCCATCTTTAGACAGCACGGTGATGAGGCAAATCGAAGCTTTGAGCGTTTTCAACAGATTCAACTGATCTGGGATGAGGGGATGGCAGCCCGGGCAGTAAGTTATCTGACATCCCATCCAGACAAGCAGATGGTGGTGTTGGCCGGGAGCGGACATTTAATGCACCGCTCCGGCATTCCCAATCGGGTCAAGCGGCGCCAGCCGGTCACGTCGGCTATTGTGCTGCCGGGCGGTGATCTGAAGATTGAGCCGGGTATTGCGGATTTTGTGATATTTCCGGAAGCCTCAAAACTACCGCCTGCAGCCGTAATGGGTGTCTATATGGAGAAGTCTGACAAAGGTGTTTTGGTCAGCGATGTGGTGAAAGAGAGTGCCGCCGAACGGGGCGGTGTTAAGCGTGACGATATTATCCTCTCCTTTGATGGTGAGGCGGTGACCACGCCAACCGATCTGCGTATTGCGCTGCTAAATAAAAAACCGGGCGATGGCGTGCGGCTGACCCTGCAACGTCGGGGGATACTGTTCGGGAGCAAACAACTGGACGTGCAGCTTATCTTGGGTCAATAAGCCTTTCTCCATCCCGGATGGGATGGCGGGGAGGTGCGTGTTTCTGCGCCTTGTCTAGACAATAGCCACCCTCTTGGTCACGCGTGCGGCCAGAAGTAGTGGTGGCTTAAACGATTCACCGGAAGCGGGTTGCGCTTCCGGTGAATGGATTTTGGTAGCTTAGACGATGGTTACGTTTTCAGCCTGGGGACCTTTTTGACCCTGGGTCACTTCAAAAGTGACTTTCTGTCCTTCGGCCAGTGTGCGACGACCAGTGCCATTGATTGCACGGAAGTGAACAAAAACATCGGAACCGCCTTCGCGCTCAATGAAACCAAATCCCTTGTCATCGTTAAACCATTTAACGACACCGGTAACTAAATCAGACATATAACCCTCGTACTATATATAACAGTGCCAAATAGATTGGCATTACAAAAAACACTGGCCCTTCTTTTAGAAAAATGTTGCCGGTGTGTAATCACGCATCCATCTATCCAGTCAGATAGATGGAGAAAATCCTAGGTAAAGACTAGATCCTTTTCCATCTACCCGATAACCAGTGCCATGTACGAGATTGACTCTACGCTGACAGGTTATTCGTTCTATTTCAGCAACCTGCGTTAATTTGACTCATTCTCCACGTGGTTTGTTAACTAGTCAAGAACTAAATATAGACAGCTTTCAGGTGAAAAATAACCGGGGAAATACATCTAAGTGTATTCGTAATAGTCATTAAATACAGAGGGTTATGTTATCTATCTTCGGTCAGGGTCAGGGTTGAATTTCGGGCTGCGCAGGATCCATTTCGTCCTCGTAACAGGCTTCCATCATGTCAATAAAACGCTTCGCTTGTGGCGAGAGGTACTTGCCGCGGCGCAGCACGATGCCATAGGTACGTTTGGGGAAATATTCATTGAGCGGGATCTTTACCAGCTTTTCCTCACCGGTCAGGCAGACATCCGTAACAATGGAGATGCCCATCCCCAACTCCACATATTTTTTAATCACTTCCCATCCACCGGCTTCCAGCCCGGTTTTGAATTTCAATTCATGCTGACGGAATACCAAGTCCACCATGCGCCATGTGGTAAGACTTGGCGGAGGCAGGATGAGACCGTAGGGTGCAATGTCTTTCAGGGTAACCGTTGTTTTCTCAGCCAGGGGATGGCCAATGGGCACAATCAGTTCCGGAGAGTAGGTGACCAGAGGTTTATAAATGATGTCATCCGGTACATCCAGCATGGAACCCACGGCAAAATCGGCTTCGTCTGCGCGCAATCGGGAGAGACCGTCGCGCCCACCGGTTACATTGTGCAGTTTGACCCGAATTTTAGGGTGCTGCTCCATAAACTGTTTTAACGGCTCAGGAAGCACGTAAAGGATAGTGGATTCACCTGCGGCGATATTCAGATCACCGGCTTCCAGCAGACCCTGCTGGGCAATAAACGTTTCATGCAGTTTATCCATCCCCTCAACCAGCGGCTGAGAGAGTTTGAATAGGATTTTCCCTTCGGGTGTCAGTCGAATCTTGGGTCCGCGGCGTTCGAACAATACGGTTTCGAGTTCCCGTTCCAGGGCCTGGATCTGCAGCGACACGGTCGGTTGACTGAGAAATACCTTATCGGCGGCTTCACTGATACTGCCTGTTCTGGCGGCATGGCAAAAAGCGCGTAATTGCTTGAGTCTGTTCTGTTTGTAATAGATTGGAGCGGGTGATGCCATGGTGCTCTCTGGTTACTTTATTGCTGATGTTAATAGTAAGCATTGAAATAATTGGCCTGTCAAATACCACAATTTCCACTACACTTTGCTGCACTCGCAATAAAGTGCGCGATGGTTTCAGTTGAAATGGATTTAACTAATTGAAAATAAAGGATAAAAAATAGTATATCTTGAAACTATCACATTTTCTTATGCGGCAATAAGTTGTGGATTTTGTATTGAGGGCCGAATAAATGACCGATATCACCAGCATTGCTCTATCCGTTGGTTTTATGGCCGTACTGGGTTCGGTGCTCGCCTCTATTCTGGTTGTCGCAAACAAGCGTCTGTTTGTCTTTGAAGATCCCCGTATCGATGATGTGGAAGATCTTCTACCCCGCGCCAATTGTGGCGCCTGCGGTAGCCCCGGCTGCCGTCCATTCGCCGAAGGTTTGATTGACGGTACTTACGAACCCGCTCAATGTACCGTCAACGCAAAAGAGACCAACGAGCTGATCGCCAATTATCTGGGTGTGGATCTGGGCGCACAAGAAAAACGCGTAGCCCGGCTTGCCTGCGCCGGTGGTACCCATGTCGCTTTTATACGTGCCAGCTATGCCGGAATGAACTCTTGTCGTGCCGCCGCGTTGGTCTCAGGTGGCGGCAAAGGTTGTGCCTGGGGCTGCCTGGGGATGGGTGATTGTGCGGTAGTTTGTGATTTCGACGCCATCAGCATGAATAAGTATGGCCTGCCGGTGGTGGATGAAGATCGCTGCACGGCTTGTAACGATTGTGTCGAAGTTTGTCCCAAAAATCTGTTTGAGCTGCACTCGGTCAATGAACAGCTGTTTGTTGCCTGCAAGAACCTGGAAAAGGGTGAAGAGGCCGAAAACGAGTGCGAAGTCATCTGTACCGCCTGTGAGCGTTGCGCGGTGGATTCACCGGAAGGGCTTATTGAGATCAAGCACAACCTGGCCGTGATTGATTACAGCAAGAATGCCATCGCCTCAAAGGTGGCGATTGAACGCTGCCCGACAGGTGCGATTGTCTGGTTCGATAAGCAGGGTGGTTATCAAGTGGGTAAAGACGCCAAAAAGATTATCCGCAAAGAGATACTGCCCATCGGGTAGTTAAAAGTTTCATCAGTTGGGCTGCCAACAGAGATGGCGATCCCGAAATGTAGAAGAGGAAGTGTTCATGTTCGGTAAGAAAGAGCAAAAGCAGTTTAAGTATCCTGGCATCCGCATGGCGATGGATGGCAACACCGCTGTCATCATGTGTGAGCGGGAAGCCTCTGATGCTGCCGGTGCTTACCCCATTACCCCCTCCACCCAAATGGGTGAATATTGGGCGGAAGAGGTAGCCCAGGGTCATATCAACGTATCCGGCAAGCCGCTGGTATTCGTTGAGCCCGAATCCGAACATGCCGCCGCCGCGGTAACCGCCGGTATGGCCATGACCGGTATGCGCGCCACCAACTTCTCTTCCGCACAGGGCGTCGCGTTCATGCATGAATCGCTCTATGCGGCGGTCGGCAAACGGCTGCCTTACGTGCTGAATATCGGTACTCGCGCCATCACCAAGGCTTCACTCAATGTGCATTGCGGTCATGACGATTACCACTGTATCGACGACACCGGTTTCTTCCAACTGTTCGGGGCAGATGCCCAGGAGGCGGCAGACCTGAACCTGATCGGACGTAAGATTGCCGAGCTGAGCCTGACCCCGGCAGCCGTTGCTCAGGACGGTTTCCTGACTACCCACCTGATCGAGCCGGTGATGGTGCCGGAACGTGAACTGATTGAAGAGTTCTGTGGTCGTCCGGACGATATCATCAGCTGCCCTACGCCGGCGCAGAAGATGATCTACGGCGAAAAACGTCGTCGCGTCCCGGAGATCTGGGATGTGGACAATCCCATGCTCTCCGGTTCGGTACAGAACCAGGACGCCTACATGCAGGCGGTCGCCGCCCAGCGTCCTTACTTTTTTGACCACATCTCCGGTATCGCCGACCAGGTGATGGATGAGTACTACGAACTGACCGGTCGCCGTTACAACCGGGTGGGTCAGTACCGTATGGATGACGCCGACTATGTGATCGCCGGCCAGGGTTCGATGATTGTGCAGGCACAGGTGGTAGCGGATTACCTGCGCGAGACACGCAAACTGAAGGTGGGCGTGCTGAACCTGACCATGTACCGACCGTTCCCGGGCGACCTGATCGGCAAGGTGCTGAAGGGACGCAAGGGCGTAGTGGTGTTGGAGCGTACCGATCAGCCGTTGGCCGAGGATCTGCCGCTGATCCGTGAAATCCGCGCCGCTCTCACCAAATGTATCGAGAATGGCGCTACCGCTGGCGATGCCCCCTATGCCAGGTACGCTTCTTATAAAGCCGGTGAGGCCCCGGCACTCTACTCCGGCTCCTACGGGCTGGGTTCGCGTGATTTGCAGCCGGAAGGCCTGATCGGCGCTATCGAGAACATGCTGCCGGACGGCAAGAAACGCCGCTTCTTCTATCTGGGCGTGGATTTTGTACGCGAGGCTACCGATCCGAAGGCGGAGATCCGTCAACAGGAGCTGCTGGAAGCTTATCCCCATATCGGTGAGATGGCGATTCGAGGTAGTGAGAATCCTGACCTGCTGCCAAAAGGCGCCATCACCGTGCGCATGCATTCGGTCGGTGGTTGGGGTGCCATCACCACCGGCAAGAACCTGGCCATGACCCTGTATGACCTGCTTGGTTACGACATCCGCGCCAATCCCAAGTACGGTTCGGAGAAGAAGGGCCAGCCCACTACTTACTACCTGTCGGCGGCGCCGGAGCCGATTCGCCTGAACTGCGAATACCACTATGTAGATGTGGTGCTGTCGCCCGATCCCAATGTGTTCCTGCACTCCAATCCCTTGTACGGATTGAAAGAGGGTGGTTTCTTCATCATCCAGAGCCATCTGGAGACCGAGGAAGAGGTGTGGGCGCAGATCCCGGTGATGTACCAGAAGTACATTGTCGATCACAACATCCATGTCTACTTTGTCGACGGCTTCAAGATCGCCAAGGAAGAGGCGTCCAACGCGGAACTGCAATTCCGTATGCAGGGCAACGCTTTCCAGGGAGCCTTCTTCGCCGCCTCACCGCTACTGGATCGTGCACACCTGACCGAACAGGGGCTGTTTGATGCCATCGAGGCGCAGTTGCGTGACAAGTTCGGCGGCAAGGGCGAGCGCGTGGTGGCTGACAACCTACGGGTGGTCCGGCGCGGTTTTGACGAGATCCGCGAAATCACCAACAAACAGGTGGGCCTGACGCAACAGGATATCCGTAAAGCGGTAAAGATTCCGGTCATGTTGCAAGCGATGCCCCAAGGCGACGGGAAACTCTCCGACGTACACCGTTTCTGGGAGCAGACCGGTTCGTTCTATTTGAGCGGCAAGGGTTCCGAGAACCTGGTCGATCCGTTCATGGCTACCAGCCTGATCCCGGCCGCCACCGGTGTGTTCCGTGATATGACCCAGATACGTTTCGACTATCCGAAGTTTATTACCGAGAACTGTACCGCCTGCGGTGACTGCTACACCGCCTGTCCCGACAGCGCCATCCCGGGTCTGGTCAATACCATCAGCGATATCTTCAATACGGCCATTGAGCGGATTGAGAAGAAGGGTACCCCGACCCTCTATCTGCGGCGCGAAACGCGTAACGTGGAGAAGAAGCTGCGTGCGCTGATTGATGCCCAGGGCGAAAGTGCCGTGGTCTCCAAACTGCTGGATCAAGCGGTGCTCGAAGTGCTGGCTGAATCGGACCTGGACGAGCAGAAAAAGGCCGGTATGGAACGTGAGTTTGGACTGTTCCTGGAGTCTATCGGCGGTTTCGAATTCTCCGTGACCAAGCCCTACTACAGCAATCGGGAAAAGAAGAACAAGGGCTCCGGCGGCCTGTTCTCCATCACGGTCAATCCCTACACCTGTAAGGGCTGTATGGAGTGTGTCGATGTCTGTGACGACGGCGCATTGGTGGTGGAGCTGCAGACCGAGCAGGCGGTCGAGAAGTTGCAGCGCGACTGGAAATTCTGGATGGACCTGCCCACCACCAACCCGGACTTCATCCGCATCGATGATTTGAACGAAAAGATCGGTGCCTTGGAGACCCTGTTGCTGGACAAGACCAACTACCAGTCGATGGTTTCCGGCGACGGCGCCTGTCTCGGTTGCGGCGAGAAGACGGCTATCCACCTGTTTACCGGTACCGCCACCGCCCTGATGCAGCCGCGGGTCAAGGCGCATATTGCCGAGCTGGACGATTTGATCAACCGCCTGGAGACCCACATCCGCCTGAAGCTGGCAGCCGGTATGGATCTCTCCAATACCGCGGCCATCAACGAAGCGGTTGAGGAGAACAAGGATACCGACCTGACCCTGACCAACCTCTCCGCCACCCTGGCCGAGGGGCAGGTGGTGGAGCCGGTCGATCCCAAGTGGCTGAAATGGGCTACCCAACTGCTGGAAAAACTGCGCCACCTGAAATGGCTCTATACTGATGGCAATACCAATCAGGGACGCGCCACCATGGGTATCATCAACGCCACCGGCTGTACCTCGGTGTGGGGATCGACGTTCCCCTATAACCCCTACCCATTCCCCTGGACCAGCCACCTGTTCCAGGACAGTCCTTCGGTGGCGATGGGTATCTTTGAAGGTCACATGGCGAAGATGGCCCAGGGCTTCAAGGTGATCCGCCAGGCCAAGCTGGAGCTGGAAGGCAAATACGATGCCGACGTGCACGACAACTTCTTCACCTACTTCGACTGGAAGTCGTTCAGCGACGAAGAGTGGCTGCTCTGCCCGCCGGTGGTTTCCATCGGTGGCGACGGCGCCATGTACGATATCGGTTTCCAGAACCTCTCCCGCGCCTTGGCTTCCGGTACCCCGATTAAGGTGCTGATCCTGGATACCCAGGTCTACTCCAACACCGGCGGCCAGTCCTGTACCTCCGGCTTTATCGGCCAGGTGGCGGATATGGCTCCGTACGGCAAGGCGTGGAAGGGCAAGACCGAGATCCGCAAGGAGATGGGTGTGATCGGCATGGCGCATCGCACCAGCTTCGTGCTGCAGAGCTCCCAGGCCAATGTTACGCACTTGCTGGAAGGCTTTATTGACGGTCTGAACAGCCGCCGTCCGGCCATGTTCAATATTTACACCACCTGCCAGCCGGAGCATGGGGTGGCGGATGACGCCTCCGAACACCAAGCCAAGTTGGCCTTGGAGTCCCGTGCCTATCCGCTGTTCCGCTATGACCCGGATGCCGGTGTCACCTTCAGCGAATGCTCCAGTGTGGAAGGCAACCCGGCTATGGATGCCGATTGGCCCACTTACCAGCTCACCTATCAGGATGAGAACGGTAAAGAGGCCAAGATGGAACTGCCGGTGACCTTTGCCGATTTCGCCTTCAGCGAGGGGCGCTTCCGCAAACATTTCCGTTCCGTACCGCAAGATGCCTGGAATGACGACATGGTGCCGCTGCATGAGTTCCTCGATATGGATGAGGATGGCCGGGACGGTCAATTCCCCTATATCTGGGCCGTGGACGGCAAGAGCCGCCTGATGCGGGTGCTGGTATCCCAGGAGATCGTCCTCTCTTGCGAAGAGCGGCGTAACTTCTGGTATCAGCTGCGCTCCCTGGCCGGTGTTGGCGAGGCGGTGGATGAAGTGGAGATCGCCAACCGTGCCAAAGCGGAGATGGCACAGAAGCTCACCTCCAGTCTGTTGGCCCTGGCCAATAATGGCGATATCTCGGCGCTGACTGACAGCCCGGTACCGGCCAATGGCGGTAACGGCGCGACGACATTGGCGTCGGCGGCGCCGGCCGACTATGAGCCGGTCTGGATCGAGACGCCAGAGTGTACCGCCTGTGACGAATGCACCGATATCGCACCCAATGTGTTCCAGTACAACGAGCAAAAACTGGCTGTTGTGGTGGACCCCAAAGGGGCGCCGTTCAAAGATATCGTCAAGGCGGCAGAGAAGTGTACCGCGGGTTGCCTGCATCCCGGCACGCCGTGGAATCCCAACGAGAAAGACCTTGATAAGCTGGTCAAGCGCGCTGCGAAGCACCAGTAAAACAACCAAAGGAGAGCATCGTTATGGCTACAGTAACCTTACACGGAAATCCGGTCTCCACCAGTGGCGAACTGCCGGCTATCGGCAGCCAGGCACCAGCGTTTTCCCTGGCCAACAAGGAGCTGGCCGACGTGGGGCTGGGGGATTTTGCCGGCAAGAAGCGGCTGCTTAATATCGTGCCGAGTCTGGATACCCCGACCTGCGCCATCTCGACCAAGAAGTTCAACGAGTCGTTCGCCACACGGGATGACGCGGTGGCGATGGTGATCTCCGCCGACCTGCCGTTCGCCCAGGGTCGTTTTTGCGAGACTGAAGGGTTGAAGAATGTGGTCACCTTGTCGCTGATGCACGATCAGCAGTTCGCCAAAGATTACGGTGTGCTGATCACCGATGGTCCGTTACGGGGAATCACCTGTCGCGCGGTCGTGGTAGTCGACGAGAACGGTACTGTCACCTATACCCAACTGGTGCCCGAGATCGGCGACGAGCCGGATTACGCGGCGGCACTTGAGGCGTTGAAATAGATACCGGGCAGGGGTGTGGCCGCCTGGCGGCCACATCCTGACCGGTCTGGTAGTTGCAATCAACGGAGAGAGAATGGGTCTGCTCAATCTATTCAGGCGCACCAAGACCTTCAAACACGGTGTGCACCCCATGGATCATAAGGAACAGACGGCGCATCTGGCGATCAAACGCCTGCCGTTTGCCCCGAAGATATACGTGCCACTGGCCCAACATATCGGGGCGCCCGCCGTGCCTTTGGTGAAGCCGGGCCAAGAGGTGGTGCGTGGTGAACCGATCGCCGAGGCGGGAGGCTTTGTCTCAGTGCCGATGCACGCCCCGGTGACCGGAATTGTGCGCGCCATCGATCATCTGGTACCGACTGCGGCGGGACCCAAGACGCCGGCTATCGTGATTGAAACCTATGAGGCGGCCACCCAGGAAGTGCTGTACGGACTGGATCAGGATCTGGAGACCCTCTCCCGGGAGGCGTTGATCCAGGCGGTGCAGGCCAGCGGCATGGTAGGGTTGGGCGGAGCGGCCTTCCCCAGTCATGTAAAACTGTTACCTCCGGAAGGGAAGGCGATCGAGACCCTGATCATCAACGGTTGCGAGTGCGAACCCTACCTCACCTGCGACCATCGTGTGATGCTGGAGCAGACCGATAAACTGATTGCCGGGATCCGTGCCATCATGCGCGCGACCGGCGCCAAGCGGGCGATTATCGGCGTCGAGGATAACAAGCTGGATGCGGTGAAGGCGATCCGCGACAAACTCCCGCAAGGTGAAGCGATCAGCTGTGAAGCGGTGGAGACCAAATATCCGCAGGGTGCGGAAAAGATGCTGATCAACAGCCTGCTGAATAAGGAAGTGCCCTCCGGTGGTTTACCGGTGGATATCGGCGTGGCGGTCTACAATGTCGGCACCCTGGCACAGCTGGGTGAATTGATTCCGCGCAGTCGCGGCTTGATCGAGCGTGTGGTCACTGTGTCCGGTCCCGGTGTGAGCAAACCGGGCAACTACCTGGTACCGATCGGTACGCCGCTACGCTTTCTGATGGAGCAGGTGGGCTCCAGCTCTGACGCCAACGAAGTGATCGTTGGCGGTCCCATGATGGGGATGACCGTCGCCTCCCTGGATGTGCCGGTGACCAAGGGGGTATCCGGTGTGGTGGTGTTTGAAAAAACGGCCGAAGAGCAGAAGGATCGGCCGGTGCACCCCTGCATCCGCTGCGGTGCCTGTCTCGATGCCTGTCCGATCAATCTCAACCCGTCGATGCTGGGTCAGCTGGCCAGTGCCCGTCAGTATGAAACGATGGCTGATGATTTCCATCTCAACGACTGTTTCGAGTGTGGCTGTTGCAGTTATGTCTGTCCATCCAATATCCCGTTGACCCAATACTTCCGAATCGCCAAGGCGATAAACCGGGAAACCAAGGCGATGGCCGCTTAACCGGATAATTTCAAACAGCATGGTAACGGTGTGGAATTGATTCCGTGGCGAATGGTCGCCACGCCTAAGTAGTAAACGGGACCGGAAGCCCACGCAGAGTAGAGCATGAGTAGAAAGCAGAAAAAAGTTGTTGAGATCCGTACTTCCCCTCATCTGAAGAAGGCTATCTCTGTTGAGCAGATCATGCGCAATGTGGTGTATGCCCTGTTGCCGGTGTGTGGCTGGTCGGTCTATCAGTTCGGACTCAGTGCGTTGGTACTGATCCTGTTTACCACCCTGACCTGCATCTTGACCGAGTCGCTGTTTTGCCGGCTTTCGGGGCGGCCCAACAGTGTCGGGGATTTCAGTGTCATCATCACCGGCTTGCTGTTGGCCCTGACCCTGCCGCCCGGCTTTCCGTTGTGGATGGCGGCGGTGGCCGGTTTTATCGCCATCGGACTGGGTAAATCCCTGTTTGGCGGTTTGGGCTATAACGTAATGAATCCGGCCCTGGTGGGGCGGGCCTTCGTGCAGGCCGCTTTTCCGGTGGCCATCACTACCTGGACGCCGGGTTTTGCGGCGGGGCGCTTTATGGAATTTATTCCCTCCAGTCTGGCGCTCCCTTTCATGTCACCGGTGGATACCGTCGACTGGGTCAAAGCCCATGCCGTGGATGGCTTTACCGGCGCCACACCACTGGCACTGCAGAAGTTTGAACATGTCACGACCGGTACGCTGGACCTGTTGGCCGGCAGCGCGGCCGGTTCAGTGGGGGAGACCTCGGCCCTGCTGATCTTCGTCTGCGGACTCTACCTGGCCTTTAGAAAGATGATGGATTGGCGTATCCCCGCGGCTATCTTTCTTGCGGCCACCCTGGTATCCGGTCCGCTCCATCTGATGAATCCGGAAATTTATCCCTCGCCGCTGTTCATGATCCTGTCGGGCGGGTTGATGCTCGGTGCCATGTTCATGGCGACCGATATGGTGGTCTCGCCCATGACGCCGCGCGGCGTGTGGATCTATGGTGGCGTTATCGGTCTTTTGACCGTTCTGATCAGACTGTTCGGTGGTCTTACCGAAGGGGTGATGTATGCGATTTTGGTAGCCAATGCGCTCTCTCCCCTGATCGCTGCCGTGACCCAGCCGCGTATCTATGGCGCCAACAAAAAGGGGGCTGAATCATGAGCAGTACGGAACAGGTTCAGGCCCAACCCCAGACCCCCAGTTTGGCCATGCTGCGCACCCTGGGCGGTGTCGCCATGCTCTCCGGTCTGCTGGTGGTGTTGGTTTATCAGTGGACCTTGCCTCTGATCGAGGAGAATAAACGCATCGCGATTGAAAAAGCGATCTCCCAAGTGATACCGGGTGTGGTCAGCAAGAAGGACTTCATACTTGGGCCTGACGGGTTGTTTGCATCGGACGCACCACAAGCTAAGGGTGAAAAGGTTTACGCCGCCTATAATGCCCGGGGTGAACTGCAGGGTATCGCCCTGGAGGCAGCGGCCACCGGCTATCAGGATGTGATCCGTATCCTCTACGGTTACAACCAGGACTGTCAGTGCGTCACTGGTATCAAGGTGCTGAAAATGGCTGAAACGCCGGGGTTGGGTGACAAGATCGCCAGCGACCCGGAATTCCTTAAGAACTTTAAAGCGTTGGATGGCCGCCTGGATGAACAAAAGGGTGCGCTGCAAAACGCCATTGTCACCGTCAAGCACGGCACTAAGCGGGAGCAGTGGGAGATTGATGCCATTTCGGGGGCGACCATCTCCTCCAAGGCGATCGGTCGCATGATCAATGCCAGTGGACAACGTATGTTCCCGTTGATTATCCAACATCTGGATGAACTGCGCGCCGGACAGGAAAACTGAGGTAGAGAATATGTCGGTACTACCCAATCAACAAGAACAGGTGACCCTGGACACCTTCATGCGGGGGCTCTGGGAAGAGAACCCGGTATTCGTCATGCTGCTCGGTCTTTGCCCGGTGCTGGCGGTGACCAATTCCACCCTGAACGCCATCGCTATGGGGCTGGCGACGCTGTTTGTGCTGGTCGCCTCCAGTACCCTGGTCTCCCTGCTGCGCAAGCTGATTCCCAAACAGGTGCGTATCGCCACCTACATCATCATTATCGCCACCTTTGTGACCATTGTGGACTACGTGATCCAGGCGATCAGTCTGGATCTCTATAACGCCCTCGGCGCCTTTATTCAGCTCATCGTGGTGAACTGCGTGATTCTGGGACGGGCCGAGGCGTATGCCTCGAAGCAGAAGGTGGGTGCTTCCATCGTCAATGCGATCGGCATGGGCACCGGTTTTACCATCGCGCTGCTTTGTCTCGGCACGGTGCGCGAACTGCTCGGTGCCGGTACCATTCTCGGGGTGCAGATCTTCAGCAGCCACTTTGAACCCTGGGTGGTGATGATCCTCCCGCCGGGCGGTTTCTTCGTACTGGGTGCCTGGTTGCTGCTATTTGACTATCTGAAACAGCGTAAGGAGCAGAAGCTGCTCGCCGCCGAGGGGGTCGTAGCCAATGGATCCTAATTCACTCACATTCATTTTTCTCAATGCCGCGCTGATCAATAACTTTGTATTGGCGCTGTTCCTGGGGCTTTGTCCCTTTCTGGGTGTCTCGGCGAAGAAAGAGACGGCCTGGAACATGGGGCTGGCGACCATGTTCGTAATGCTGGTGAGTTCTATCTCCGCCTACGGCATCAACTGGGTGCTAGTGAAATTCGATATCGAATTTCTGCGTCTGATCTGCTACATCGCGGTGATTGCCTCTGCCGTGCAGCTGGTGGAGATGACGGTGAAGAAGTTCAGTCCGGCGCTGTTCCGGGCGTTGGGTATCTTCCTGCCGCTGATCACCACCAACTGTGCGATTCTCGGGCTGGCGCTGTTTCAGACCTTTCGCGAGTACGATTTCTTCCAGTCGTTGGCGTTCAGCAGCGGGGCCGGTGTCGGTTTTACCATCGCCCTGATGCTGATGGCAGGTCTGCGTGAAAAGCTGGAACTGGCTAAACTGCCCAACGTCAGCCAAGGGGCGGCGATGGGGTTGATGCTGGCCGGTCTGCTCTCTTTGGCGTTTATGGGTTTTGCCGGATTGGGTGGTTCCCATGCTTAAGGTACTATTGGCCAGCGCGGTCATCATGGGGGTCCTGGTAGGCTGGATCATGGTGCAGCAGATGGCGCGTGAGTTCGCCCGTCGTCACCCGGAGTTCGGCCCCTATCAGGAGAAACGGGGATGTGGCGGCAACTGCTCCTGCAGTGGCGGTTCGCGTTGTAAAAAATAGTACCCGCCAAAAAATATAAGTATACGGAGAAGAGGATGAGTGAAACTGAATTGGGACCGGCGGTGGTGGCCGAGGTAATCGAGAGCCGACGCATCACACCCGAATCGACGGATGAGGTGCGGCATATCGTACTACGCGTCGACGAACCCTCGTTCCGCTATCACGAAGGCCAGTCGATCGGTGTGGTGGTGCCGGGTCCCCACGCATTCGGCAATAAGTACCATATGCGGCGTTACTCGATTGCCAACGATCGTATCACCTCGAACGATGACAGCATCGAGTTTTCCATTCTGGTGCGGCGTTGCTTCTATATCGACCCGGTAAACGGCGAACGCTACCCGGGCGTTGCCTCCAACTTCCTGTGTGATGCCAAGGTCGGCCAAAAGATCTCCGTTACAGGCCCCTACAAAAGTCCCTTTAATGTACCCGTCGACAACCAGGCCAATCTGGTGATGATAGGCGTCGGTACCGGTATAGCCCCGTTCCGCGCATTCATCCAGCATCTCTACCGGCAACAGGGGCGCTGGAAAGGGCAAGTGCGGTTATTCTATGGCGCCCGGACCGGTGTGGATATGCTCTATATGAATGACCACAACAGTGATCTGAAAGAGTATTTCGATGAAGAGACGTTCATGGCCTACAACGCCCTCGCCAATCGCCCGCTGATGAGTGATACAGAGGTACTGGAGCAAGCCCTGGACAGGCATGTGGAGGAGGCGTGGTCGCTGATGCAACAGCCGAACACCTATGTCTGTGTGGCGGGTCTATCGAAAGTTCAGCAGGTCATGGATCGGGTATTCAGCGAGATCGCCGGATCGAGCGAAAACTGGGAAGCGCTGAAGGCGCAGATGGTCCAGCAGGGGCGCTGGTCGCAACTGCTGTACAGTTAAGCCAGCCGCCGGTTGTTGGCGAGAAAACCGGCCGTTGTTGCCGGTTTTTTTATTCGTGCCGATGCCGCCCACCGGGGTGATCTACACCCCCTATAACGCCTCTTTCGCCACCAAGGTGTAACGGATGGTCAATTCATCCTGAACAAGTAGGGCACCGAACAGTGCTGAAAACGGCTCCAATCCCAGATCGCTCTGCCGCAGTGTCAGCTCGCCGGTGGCTGAGACCTGTCGTGCCTGTACCACAATGCGGCTTGGGTATGACAGGTTTTTTTGCTGTCCGCGTAGTGTGAGGGTGAGTGGCAGAAGCGTGCTATCCGCAGAGCGCGCGATGATCGCTCCCTGTACGACGATAAAGGGGTATCGGTCGGCATCCAGCAGCTGCGGGCTCAACATGTTGTGGCGGGTGCCGGCGATCGCTGACGCGTCGAGTGGGGTGGCAAATTGCTCGCCGGCCTGGGCGCGTAACTGGGGATTATCCACTTCCAGTGCGGCGACAGGCAGGCATAAGGTAAATTCTGATTTCTCTGGCGAGGGGGCGATTCGTACATAACCCTCCATCGACTTAGCATTGATGAGATGATTGTGCCCGAAGCGCGCCAGACGGCCGCCCCGATAGGCCAGGATATGCAAGTGGGAAGCGGTAGTGTCGAAGCGGAGTAGCTGTTCATTCTCTCTTATAAGCGGCATCTTACACGCTTCCGGCAGGGCGGAAACGGACGGTTTTTGTGCGGCGGGGGTGGGTCGCTCCGGTGGGCGGGCGCAACCGCTCATGAGCAGTGCCACGAACAGGCAACTGGCGGTCGGCCGAAATAACTGCGCGCAGGTCATGGGTTGGCTCGCGTTAAAATCAGTCGGGTGGATACCGTTACCGGCAGGCCGACAATGGAGCCGTCTGACCATTCACCTTCACCGATGGCGAAATCAGCGCGGTTGAATGTGGCCTTTCCGGTAATCGTGGCGCGGTTTCCACTCATGCTCCAGGTATAGGGGAGTGCCACCTCGCGCGTTACCCCCTTGAGGCTCAGCTTGCCGATAGCGAGATAGTGATCTTCCCCGCGCTGCTGGATCTCTGTGCTGACGAAAGTGGCTTGTGGATACTGTTTTGCATCAAACCACTCCGGCAGCAACATGCCGTCGTTGAGGTCGCCGCTGCCGGTGTCGGCACTGTCGACCTGGATGTGGACATCGAAGCGGCTGGCGGCAAGATTGTCTGGATCAAACTGCAGCAAAGCGGAGTATTCGGTAAATCGTCCTTCGAATGTGGCTCCCTCAAAGGTGCCGGCAAAGAGGATTTGGCTCTGCACCTTGTCCACCTCCCACTGTGTGGTGCCGGCAACAGCACTGGAGAGGGTGAACACGGCAGCGATAGCGATAATCCATGAATTGGTCATGTGTCGAGGTTCTTATTCTGAGTCATGGTGGTGAAACCTTCGGGTAGCATACGGCGGAGCACCGTATCGTGCAGGATAAAGTGATGTCGCAGTGCCGCCGCGATGTGTAACAACAGTGTCGAAAAAAACAGTATAAAACATCCCATATGCACCTGTTCCGCCAGATGCTGTATCGATTTGTCCGCCGCGACGATCGCCGGCAGGGTCCAGACCCCAAACACCTTGAATGGAAACTTGGCGGCGGAGTTGATCACCCAGCCACTGAGTGGGGTGACGAACATCAGTGTGTAGAGGAGGCCGTGTACCGCACGCGCTGCCCGTCGCTCCCAACGCGGCATGGCCACAGGCCAACCGGGATGTGGATGTCGCAGACGTCGTGCCAGGCGCAATAGTGTTAGCGCCAGCAGGGCGACACCAAAGGATTTGTGCCAGAAAAAGAGTTCGATCTTGAGCGGGGAGAGGGGGAGTGTTCGGGCTATCCAGCCGACCACCATCATGCCGACAATCAGCAATGCCATACCCCAGTGAAGAAGCAGTATATCCAACGCCCAGCGGGTTTGATGTTGTGTCGGCGCCATGAAAGCCAGTCACTCCCCAAATACGGTTACGACCTACAAGTGTGGCTTATTGTTCCGGTTGGTCAAATCAAACGGATGCGGATTTCCTTGGCGCCTATACATGCCGTGCTGATAATCATCGACGGAGACAATCTTCCGGATAGGATGGCTCCTGTATATCAAGAAGATAAATAACTACCGGTTTTTCTTGTATTTTTCAGGCAAACCTCTACAATGCGCCAGGTCGGTACACCCGGTCTGTGTCGCCAACATCGCGGTATCACCCCTTCAGGAACACCTCGATCCAATAGCTAATCACAAGTTTTGCCTAGGCTGGCCCCACAAAGGGTAGGCATTCAGGAGCATTTATTCGTATGTCGTTTGATTCACTCGGCCTTTCCGCCGAACTACTCCGTGCTGTCTCAGAACAGGGTTACACGGAACCGACGCCTGTACAGCGTCAAGCCATCCCCGTTGTATTAGAGGGAAAAGATATTCTTGCCGGTGCCCAGACGGGGACCGGAAAAACAGCCGGTTTTACCCTGCCGTTGTTGCAGTTGCTGAGCCAGCACTGCCAAGGGAAGGGGCGTCGCCCCATTCGCGCCCTGGTACTGACACCCACCCGCGAACTGGCTGCCCAGGTCGCTGAGAGTGTGGAGACCTACGGCAGGCATTTGCCGCTGAAATCCACGGTGGTATTCGGAGGGGTCAAGATCAATCCCCAGATTGAAAAGCTGCGCCACGGCGTAGACATCCTGGTGGCGACGCCGGGACGCCTGCTCGATCATGCCCAACAAAAGACCCTGGATCTCTCGCATGTGGAGATTCTGGTGTTGGATGAGGCGGATCGCATGCTGGATATGGGATTCATCCACGATATCCGCAAAGTGCTGGCGATGTTGCCGGCCAACCGGCAGAACCTGTTGTTCTCCGCTACCTATTCCAATGAGATCAAGACCCTTGCCGATAAACTGCTGAACGCGCCGGTGCTGATTGAAGTCGCACGGAGAAATACTGCCGCGGAAACGGTCGAGCAACGGGTCTACCCGGTGGACCGTGAGCGTAAGCGGGAGTTGTTGTCATTCCTGATCGGTTCGCGCAACTGGCGACAGGTGCTGGTCTTTACCCGTACCAAGCATGGTGCCAACCGGTTAGCACAACAGCTGGAAAAGGATGGCCTGAGCGCCGCGGCGATCCACGGCAACAAGAGTCAAGGAGCCCGTACCCGTGCCCTGGCCGGTTTTAAACAGGGCGATATACGTGTCTTGGTGGCGACCGATATCGCCGCCCGCGGTTTGGATATCGATCAACTACCCCATGTCGTCAACTTTGAGTTACCTAACGTGCCGGAAGATTACGTACACCGTATCGGTCGTACCGGCCGCGCCGGGAACGAGGGCGAAGCAATTTCGCTGGTCTGTGTCGATGAGCACCGTTTGCTGCGGGATATTGAGCGGGTGTTGAATCGCGATCTGCCGCGTGAAGTGCTGTCGGGCTATGAGCCGGATCCCAGCATCAAGGCGGAGCCGATCAAAAACGGTCGCAACGGTGCCGATCGGAACCGCGGCAGGCAGTCTGCTCCGCGTTCGCGCAATGGTGGTGGTCAGAAAACGCCGCCGAATCAAGAGAAGCGAGCCCGTCGTGAGCGCGTCGAACCGGCTGCCTCGAAGAGTGGTGATCAAGCCGCCAGGGTCAAAGCCAACCGGCCCCAACGACCGGCAGCAGCCAGAAATCAGTCGTCTCCCTCGACACCGAACGGCAATCGGCGCTCATCACAGAGCCGCCGTCAGCGCGCCTCCCTCCTGGGCGGCTAAGTTAGCATCAGCCTGTCTTGCTGGGCATCAGGCGTTGTTACCGACCCTGATGCTCAGCGGCCAGCTCACCGGCCGTTGCCGGGTGGGGTCTCCCCATTGTCGCAATAGGTTGGGGTAGATCCGCTCAACCGGGTTTTCACCCGTCTCCTGAATCATCCGCTGTACCGCCGACCAAGTGCCCAGATAACCAGCCAGGCGGGGTAGATCCCATTGGGCGGTCATCGAAAATGGGGGGATGGACGCGACGGCTTCGAAGGGGAAGGGGAGATCAGCATAACCCCGTTCAACCCGAGTCCGCTCAGCCGGCCAAAAGCCATGCAGAACATGTTGGTATAGATCGTCAATAATCGGATCGATCTGCGGATCGATGCGTAGCAGATTGTAGCTCCATACCGCGATGATCCCGTCGGGTTTGAGTACCCGTTTCACCTCGCTAAAAAACGCCGCCAGATTGAACCAGTGCAGCGCCTGGGCCACCGTAACCAGATCGATGGAGGCGTTAGCCAGACCACTTTGCTCCGCTGCCGCCACCCGATAATCGATGCGCTCGTGGCGTGCCGCTGCCGCAATTTGGCTATCGCTGGCATCGGTGGCGATGACCCGGTTAAACCTTTCAGCCAATTGCAGGGCTGCCTGGCCGCTGCCGGTGGCACAATCCCACGCGGTCTCTCGGGACCGGCATGAACGGGCGAGAAATTCGAACAATGCGGCCGGGTAGCCCGGTCGGTATTGCGAGTAGGCGGTAGAATCGTTGGAAAAGTGATCCTTGAAGTGATGATGCATGCTGAATACCACGCTGTCTGGTTGCCGGATTCGGCTGGGAAATGGTCTCCGAATATGGGAAAATCGGCGCTTCTTGAGCTATCGCCAGCGGTCTGCATCGATCGGCCAACCCTAAATTCGAGCATTCGGGTACATGAAACTAAAAGTCGCCATCAATGGTTATGGACGTATTGGCCGTTGCATCCTGCGTGCGTTATATGAATCGCCCCATTTCCGCAGCCATATAGATATTGTTGCCATCAATGAGTTGGCCGATCTCAATGTGGTGACCCACCTGACCAAATACGATACCACGCATGGACGATTCCCTGGAACCGTGGAACGGGATGAAAGCCATCTGCTGATTGACGGTGACCCGATCGCTCTGCTCTCGGAAGCCGACCCGGAGGCCTTGCCCTGGCGTGCCCTGGGAGTGGATTTGGTGCTGGAGTGTAGCGGCGTATTCAAGACCCGTCAGGATGCCGAGCGCCATATCCGTGCCGGTGCTGCGAAAGTACTGTTTTCCCATCCGGCGGAACAGGACGTGGACGCCACCATCGTTTACGGTGTGAATGATCATCTACTGAAACCGACGGATACCATCGTCTCCAATGCCTCGTGTACGACCAATGCGATTATTCCGGTGTTGCATGCCTTGCAAGAGAGTTTTGGTATCGAGTGCGCGTTGATCACCACGATTCACTCCGCCATGCATGATCAACCGGTGATCGATGCCTACGATACGGATCTGCGTAAGACTCGTTCCGCACTGCAGTCGATTATTCCTGTCGAGACGGGATTAGCGAAAGGCGTGGTGAGGATTTTGCCTGAATTGAAGAATCGTGTGCATGCCCAGGCGATACGTGTCCCCACGATTAACGTTTCGATGATGGACCTGTCGGTGGAGCTGGAAACGCCGGCCACGCGTGCAGATTTGAACAGTGTGCTCAAAGCACTTAGTGAAAAACAGGCGGGACGGCTGTTTGGCTATATCGAAGAGCTGTTGGTCTCCTGCGACTTTAACCATGATTCCCGCTCATCCATTGTGGACAGCAATCAGACCCAAGTCTGCAATCACCATTTTGCCAAGGTGGTGACCTGGTTCGACAATGAGTGGGGATTTGCCAATCGCATGCTGGACACGACCCTCGCCATGGCACCGTCCAGAGTGGATCACGTACGTTTGAACGTTTAATCCTACGGAATAGCAGATGACTCAACAGCGCACGATATATTACGTCTCGGAAAGCACCGGCATTACAGCGGAAACGCTGGGGCACAGTTTGATCTCCCAGTTTGAGCAGACGATTGAGTTCAAAACGGTCTATATGCCGTTCGTGAATACGGTGGAGAAGGCGAAAAAGCTGACCAAGCAGTTCGACATGGTGACGAAGAAGGACGGTGCGCGTCCCATTGTGTTTGCCACCATGGTGGAGTATGAAATTCGCGTCATTCTAAAACGTTCCAACTGCCTCTATATCGAGTTGTTCGATACCTTCATCGCACCGTTAAGCAGGGAACTCGGGGTCAATCCCTCCGGCAAAACCGGTCTGAGTCACGGCATGCTCAACGGTGACAGTTACGAAGACCGGATGGATATTATCAACTTCGCCATGGTGAACGACGATGGGGCACGACTGGACAAATACGATCAGGCGGATGTGATCCTGATCGGGGTTTCCCGCTCCGGCAAGACTCCCACCTGCCTCTACCTGGCGATGCATTTCGGTATCAAGGCGGCCAACTATCCCCTGACGCCGGATGATTTTGAGCAGAACAGAATCCCGGATAACCTGCTTAAACACAAAGATAAACTGGTGGCGTTGACCATTGACCCGCCACGCCTCAATCGTATCAGGGAAGAGCGGCGGCCGGGGAGCGAGTATGCTTCGTTAAAACGGTGTGCCTCGGAAGTCAAGCAGGCGTTGACCATGTTTAAGAAACACAATGTTTGGGTGCTCGATACTACCACCCACTCGATCGAGGAGGTTTCGTCGCGAATTGCCAAGGCGATACGCTCGCGCTGAACATGGGCAAATACCGCCATCTTTGTACGGCAGTTTCGTTGCTACAGTTTTTTTGCGAGTGAACCTGGGTTAGTCGCTGCGCTACTGTGCCAGATGGTCATTGATGAAAATCCCTGAAAGGCTTTAAAAAAACCACTACACTCAGCCTTAGTGCAGCTGGTTTGGCGGTTTCGTTACAGGTTGCGATGGGTTGGGGTAGTAAATAAAAAATTCTTTGGCATTCCATAAGATTTCCCGCTTGTATGCCGTACTTTTAAAAAACATAATGGTCTGTTTTTATTAATAAATTAGCCCTTTTTGTGGGTTTTTTCTGAAAGCTGAATAATATGAAGATTGGGGTTCCGAGAGAAACGCTGCGCGGGGAGAAGCGGGTCGCTTCCACGCCTGATGTAGTTAAAAAACTAGTTGCCAAGGGTTTTTCCGTGTTGCTTGAAAAAGGCGCCGGAGAAGGTGCCCACTTTACCGATGCGGAATACGAGCAGGTGGGTGCCACCCTGGTCGAACGGGCCGCTGCACTGGCGGCCGATATTGTGTTGAAAGTGCGAAAGCCGAGTCTGGATGAAATCGCCATGATGGCAGAAGGCGCGGTCTTGGTCGGCTTTATCGAGACCTGTGAAGATGACGGCACCTTAGCTGCCCTGTTTGAAAAAAATATCCGGCCTATCGCGCTGGAGCGGGTACCGCGTATCTCCCGAGCTCAGTCGATGGATGCGCTCTCTTCCCAGAGCAATATTTCCGGCTATCGTGCCGTGATTGAGGCGGCTAGCTGCTTTGGGCGCTTTTTCCCGCTAATGATGACCTCCGCCGGATCCGCCAAACCGGCGCGGGTGGTGGTATTGGGAGTGGGCGTGGCCGGTTTGCAGGCGATTGCGACGGCGCGTCGCCTGGGTGCCGATGTGTACGCCTACGATGTTCGTCCCGAAACACGGGAGCAGATCCTTTCATTGGGCGCCAAGCCGATCGACCTGGATATCGGTGAGAGTGGTTCCGGTGAAGGCGGCTACGCCAAAGAGCTTTCGGATGAGGCGAAGGCGAAACAGCAGCAACTGCTGGCCGATGAATTAAGCAAGGCGCATATTCTGATCACCACGGCACTGATCCCTTGTCGTCCTGCCCCCGTTCTGGTGACGGAAGAGGTGGTGAAACGGATGCGTGAGGGGTCGGTGATCGTCGACCTGGCTGCCGAAACCGGTGGTAATTGTCCGCTGACGGAGAAAGACCAGGTCGTTACCAAGGAAGGGGTGATCCTGGTGGGCCACACCAACTATCCATCCATGATGCCGTCTGACGCCAGCGCCTTCTACGCCAAAAATATCGCCAATCTGCTCGATATTATGGTCAAGGTGGAAGCGGGTACGCCGGTACTGAATGATTTCGAACAGGACGAAATTACCCAGGCGGCCTGGGTCAGGCCTGAATCCGCTTAGTGGATAATTTGTCATTGGGATATCAAACCCTGAGTGAGCCGTGCAGTCGATCCGTGTCACAGACGCAATGGGCGGAATACGGTTTGGCGGCGCTGCCCGCTCGGGTGACGAGATTGAATTTTACAGGAGGGCAGTTAGATGCCTGATACATTGGTAGCACTCTACGTCTTTGTGCTTGCGTGCTTTATTGGATATTACGTTATCTGGGGCGTAACCCCGTCTCTGCATACACCCCTGGTGGCACTGACCAATGCCATCTCCGGCATCATTATTGTGGGAGCGCTTCTGGTCACCGGTCTTGAAGAGGCGGGCACCCTGGCGGAGATTATGGGTTTCTTTGCCGTACTGCTGGCCTCGATCAATGTGTTCGGTGGTTTTTTGGTGACCAATCGCATGCTTGCGATGTTCAAAAAGAAGAAATAAGGGAGCCCATTGACAATGCAGATTTCAGCCAATTACCAGGCCGTCGCGTATCTGGTCTCCGCCATTCTTTTTATCTTTGCCCTCAAGGGCCTGACACACCCGGCTACGGCGCGTCGTGGGAACTACTACGGTATGGCCGGCATGGCGCTGGCTGTTGTGGCCACACTGCTGGGTGCCGAGGTGCAGTCGTATGGGTTTATCGTTGCCGGTGTCGCGGCCGGTGCAGTGATCGGCGCCATCTTGGCATCGAAGGTAAAAATGACCGCCATGCCGCAACTGGTAGCCGCATTGCACAGTTTCGTCGGTATGGCGGCTGTGCTGGTCGCGATCGGGACCTATATCAATCGAGCGGCTGCCGGTACGCTTAACACAGTTTTGATGACCGAGCTGGCCGTGGGCATCGTGATCGGTGCCATCACCTTCAGTGGGTCGGTGATCGCTTTCGGCAAATTACAGGGCATCATCAGTGGCAAGCCGGTGGTCTTTAAGGGGCAACACTTGCTGAATGCCGTCCTGGGTTTGGTTATTGTGGCCTTCGGTGTGCACTTCGGTTTGACCGAGAGTGTGGCTTCGCTGGCGTTGATGACACTACTCTCTTTTGTGCTGGGTTTCACCCTGATCATCCCCATCGGCGGTGCCGATATGCCGGTGATTATTTCTATGCTCAACAGCTACTCCGGCTGGGCGGCGGCGGCCACCGGTTTTACCTTGCAGAACAACTTGCTGATTATCGTCGGCGCACTGGTTGGTTTCTCCGGCGCCATCCTCTCTTACATCATGTGCCGGGCGATGAACCGTTCCATTATCAATGTGGTATTCGGTGGGTTTGGCAGTGACTCTTCCGGCGGCGCATCCAGTGCAGCGGCGGTTGCAATAGAGAAGGGTGTCAAATCCGCTGCGGTTGAAGATGCCATCTACTGGATGGAAGATGCCAACAAAGTGATCATTATCCCCGGATATGGCATGGCGGTGGCCCAGGCCCAGCACGCCCTCAAGGAGTTCATGGAATTGTTGATCGAGCGCGGCGTCGAAGTGAAGTTTGCCATCCATCCTGTCGCCGGGCGTATGCCGGGACACATGAATGTGCTGCTGGCCGAGGCGGATATTCCCTACGATCATGTGTTGGAGATGGATGAGATCAATCCGGAGTTCCCCACCGCCGACGTGGCGTTGGTCGTAGGTGCCAATGATGTCACCAACCCGGCGGCCAAGACCGATCCCAGCAGCCCGATTCACGGTATGCCGATCCTCGATGTGTCCAAGGCAAAACAGATCTACGTCATCAAGCGTTCCATGAACCCCGGCTATGCCGGTGTCGATAACCTGCTCTATTACCAGGATAATTGCTCACTTATATTTGGTGATGCCAAGGCGGTGTGTGAGGGGTTGGCCGGTGCGCTCAAGGACGGGGGACACTGAAAACCCGTTTCAACCGAGAAGGTCGCAAAGCACTCAAAGTAAATCACGGGGCGTATTATCCCAACCTGTACACCGTTGGAGAAGGGCAGCCACGGGGGGCTGCCCCTACGTGTTGTTCTGTTTCGGTCATCTTGTGCCACCACGTTCGCGTGGGCACAGAAGACATACTCGTCCTACGACTGCTTGAAAAGGAACCGAGGGTAGGGGTAGGCCCCCGAGCCTTCACTCTCCGAAATCGCCACTACACAATTATCGGCTCATCCTGCAGATAGGGAATGGAGGGCAGCGGGTCCTCTTCGTGCATGGCGTCCTCCAGCAACTCCATCTCATCCCGGCCCAGACGGGCAATATGAAACAATGCCTCCCCCTGATAGGCGAGGGGCAGGGTGGTACGGCCGATAACAATGCCGCGCCAGGGTGAGATGACCTGGGCTTCCCGTTCACCAAATGGATCGCTGATATAACCGAGCACTTCATTCTTGTCCACGGTGGCACCGAGCGGTGCGATGGTGCGCAGGATACCGCTCTGTGAGGCGCGCACCCAGGCGCTGGTATGGGTGATTACGGATGCTTGCCGGGTACTGTGGCGACTGGACGCGGGCAACATTTTCAGATGACGCATGACCCGCACAATGCCGCGTAAGCCAATACGGATTGAGTGCTCATCGAAGCGTAGCGCTTCACCGCACTCATAAACCACCATGGGTACCCCCAGGTTGGCGCCGGATTGGCGTACCGAACCGTCCCGCAGGTCGGCATTGAGCGTGACCGGGGTGCGAAACGCTTCCGCCATGGCGGCGGCCACCGGATCATCCAGATTGGCTCGCACCTGGGGCATATTGGCCCGATCGATGGCGGCGGTGTGCAGATCGATACCGTGGGTACACTGGGCGACAATTTCGTTGAGGAACAGGTGGGCGACCCGGCCGGCCAGAGAACCCTTATCCGAGCCGGGGAAAGAGCGGTTCAGATCGCGCCGGTCCGGAAGGTAGCGGGAGCGGTGCAGGAAGCCGGGGACATTGACAATGGGTACCGCGATCAGGTCGCCACGCAGTTTTTTCAGCAACGGCAGACTAAGCAGGCGCCGGATGATCTCCACGCCATTGATTTCATCGCCATGAATGGCGGCGCAGACGAACAGCCTGGGACCGGCCCGACGACCGCGGATGACGTGTACCGGCATGGTCATCGGGGTATGGGTGTAGAGTTGGGCAATGGGCAGGTCGATCGTCAGATTCTGCCCGGGTAACACCTCGTTGCGGCCGATACGCAGTGGTGTGCTCATGGTTCATCCCTTGCCTCGGGTTTTTGTGCGGTTCGGGCGACCATTCTTTTCAATAAATTCGATGATGATGTTGGCGATATCTTTATTGGTGGCATGTTCGATACCCTCCAGGCCCGGTGAAGAGTTTACCTCCATGACCACAGGGCCATGATTGGAACGCAACAGATCCACGCCGCAGACATTCAGCCCCATGACCCGGGCGGCGCGTACCGCGGTTGAACGCTCTTCGGGGGTGATACGAACGAGTGAAGCGGAGCCGCCGCGATGCAGGTTCGAGCGAAACTCGCCTTCCCGTGCCTGGCGTTTCATCGATGCCACCACCTTGTCACCGATTACCAGGCAGCGCAGGTCGGAACCCTTTGATTCACCGATGAACTCCTGCACCATGATGTTGGCCTTGAGACCCATGAAGGCCTGGATCACGCTCTCCGCCGCCTTGTGGGTTTCCGCCAGTACCACACCAATACCCTGGGTACCTTCCAGCAGTTTGATCACCACCGGCGCACCGCCGACCTGCGTCATCAGGTCATTGATATCATCGGGCGAATGGGCAAAGCCGGTTACCGGCAGGCCGATTCCCTTGCGCGCCAGCAACTGTGCCGAGCGCAGTTTATCCCGGGCCCGGGTAATGGCAACCGATTCATTCAGTGGATAGACACCCATCATTTCAAATTGGCGTAGCACCGCCGTGCCATAAAAGGTGATCGAGGCGCCGATTCTAGGGATGACGGCATCGAAATCATCCAGGGTATCGCCCTTGTAATGGATCGAGGGGCGGTGCGAAGTGATGTTCATGTAGCAACGCAATGGGTCAACTACCCGCACCTGGTGTCCGCGCGCTTTGGCCGCTTCCACCAGTCGCGTAGTGGAGTAGAGCTTGGCATTGCGTGACAGTATGGCAATCTTCATTCGGTGATTTCCTGATTATTCTAATTGGGGTTGGGTTGGCCGGCCTGATAGGAGCGGGCGGCATCAACCAAAAAGTCCCCGCGTAAGGCCGTACGGCCCAGTAGCATGCGAAACAACATGGTATCGCGGTCGGTCAGTGTCAGTTCAATCCGTTTGCACTGTTCACCGATCAGCACTTCGGTTTCGATCACGAAGCGACTCTCCCTGTGACCGCCTGAATCAGTCACCATGCGTTGATCGAGCAGATCCGCCGTGCAGATGATTGCCGTCTCGCGATCCTTCTGGTGCGGGTGCACGCCGAAACGCACCCGGTCCCGGCCCCGTTCCCGATAGGGGTCGATAAAAAAGGCGTGTAATGCGGAGGTACGGGCGCCCGTGTCCACCTTGGCCTTGATCAGCGGGATACCCAATTCCGGCAGGGCGAGCCACTCTCTCCAGCCCAGGGTCAGCAGAGTATGCACAGATGTTGCCGGTTTTTCTTTGGTTGTTTGCATCTTCACCTATCTTAGCATCTGGCGTGTCCGGGCCCGAGAGAAAAATGTTTGGCGTTCACCGCTTATCCGTATCGGATGCGCTCGGCCCGGCATATTCTGCGCAACTGCTAAACTGTAGGGCAGCACCGATCGATTCTCCGGTATAACCTCTTGCTGCCTGTACGGCAGCCATTCAACAGCACCAGCGGGAGACTTAGGGTTATGAGTACCTCGTACACACAGGCAGCGACGCTGACTGTCGGGCAAACAGACTACACCATCTATCCATTCGACTCCCTGCAGGAAAAGTATGCCATCGAGCGGCTCCCTTATTCGTTGCGCATACTGCTGGAGAATTTGCTGCGGCATGGCGAAGAAATTTATGTGACGGATGACGATATCGAGTTTCTTGCCAACTGGAATCCAAAGGCTGAGCCCACCCAGGAGATCGCCTTCGTCCCCTCCCGGGTGTTGCTGCAGGATTTTACCGGGGTTCCGGCCATTGTCGATTTGGCGGCCATGCGGGATGCCATCGTTGAATTGGGCGGCTCCGCCTCGCGCATCAATCCGCTGTCACCGGTCGAACTGGTGATCGACCATTCAGTGATGGTGGATCATTACGGTACGGCGCAAGCACTCAATCAGAATACCGCCGTTGAGATTGAACGTAACCTGGAACGCTACAAGTTCCTCCGTTGGGGCCAGACCGCGTTCGAGAATTTTCGTGTGGTACCGCCCGGCACCGGTATTGTGCATCAGGTTAACCTGGAGTATCTGGCCCGTGGTGTGTTTACCCGAGAAGAGGCAGGCCAGCATCTGGCCTATCCGGATACCTTGGTCGGTACCGATTCCCACACCACCATGATCAACGGACTGGGCGTACTGGGCTGGGGTGTAGGCGGGATAGAGGCGGAGGCTGCCATGCTGGGCCAGCCGATCACCATGTTGGTGCCCCAGGTGGTCGGATTCCGTCTGCTTGGCAGGCTGGCCGAAGGGGCCACCGCCACCGATCTGGTGCTGACGATTACCGAACGGTTGCGCCAGCATGGCGTGGTCGGCAAGTTCGTGGAATTTTTCGGACCGGGTATGGAGAGCCTGAGCCTGGCCGATCGCGCGACTATTGCCAACATGGCGCCGGAGTATGGCGCTACCTGCGGTATCTTCCCGGTGGATAGGGAGACCTTGCGTTATCTCCGGCTGACGGGTCGGGATGAACATACGCTGCAGTTGGTGGAGGCGTACATGCGTCGACTTGGCTTATGGCACGATGCCAAGACGCCGCAAGCGGAATACAGCGCCCTGTTGACGCTGGATCTGACGACGGTAGTGCCCTCCATCGCCGGACCAAAACGGCCACAGGATCGTATCCCGTTAACCGAATCAAAAGAGGCCTTTACCCGGTTGCTGTCCACATACCGCCAACAACAGGTCGAGAGCGCGAGTGCCAGCGATTTTGATGAGGAGGGGGGGCATCCGCCGGATGAACCAGGAGCCATCGAAGTCAGCTATAAGGGGGAAGCTTTCAGCCTGGAGCATGGAGCCGTCGTCATCGCCGCCATTACCAGTTGTACCAATACCTCCAATCCGGCGGTACTGGTTGCTGCCGGTCTGTTGGCGCGTCGGGCGCGGCAGCTCGGTCTTAAGAGCAAACCCTGGGTCAAGACCAGTTTGGCACCTGGCTCAAAGGTGGTGACGGATTACCTGCAGCGCACCGGCCTGCTGGAAGATCTGGAAGCCCTCGGTTTTTATCTGGTGGGTTACGGCTGTACCACCTGTATCGGAAACTCCGGTCCGTTGGCCGATGAGATTAGCCGGGCGATTGCACGCGGCCATTTGCTGGTCACCTCGGTGCTCTCCGGCAACCGCAACTTCGAAGGACGCATTCATCAGGATGTGCGCGCCAATTATCTCGCCTCGCCACCCCTGGTGGTGGCCTATGCCCTGGCAGGCAATATGGGGATCGATCTCTATCACGATCCCATTGGGTTGGACAAGGAGGGCAAGCCGGTGACCCTGTCAGACCTCTGGCCGGACAACGGTGAAGTACAGCGGCTCATCGAATTGACCCTGGATGCCGAGATGTTCAAAAGCAAATACCGGGATGTCTACAGCGGCAACGAAACCTGGAACCAATTGCCGATCGAGGCAAGCGAGCGTTACGCCTGGCCCGATTCGACCTATGTGCGGCAACCCACATTCTTCCAGGATATCGCCAGCCAGGAGATCGGAGTCAAAGCGATAGAAGAAGCACGTTGTCTGGTCAAGGTGGGTGATTCCACCACGACCGATCATATCTCTCCGGCGGGTACCATCGCCATTGAAAGTCCGGCAGGACAATATCTGAAAGCGCATCAGATAGCGCCACAGGATTTCAACTCGTATGGATCACGGCGTGGCAATCATGAGGTGATGGTGCGCGGCACCTTTGCCAATATTCGCCTGAAAAATCAGCTGGCGCCGGGAACGGAAGGGAGTTGGACAACCCATTTTCCGTCACACAGCGTCGTCTCTATCTTTGACGCCGCCGAACACTATCGGGAGAGCGCGACGCCGCTGATCGTACTGGCCGGTAAGGAGTACGGTACCGGATCGTCCCGCGACTGGGCGGCAAAAGGGCCGGCACTGTTGGGGGTGCGGGCGGTAATTGCCGAGAGCTACGAGCGTATTCATCGTTCCAATCTGATCGGTATGGGGATTTTGCCGCTGCAGTTTTTGCCGGGTGAGTCGGCGCAGTCGTTGGGTTTGGATGGGAGCGAGTTCTACACCGTGCCCGCGATTACCCTCGGCCTGGAAACGGTAGATGTATCGGTTAAGAACGCGAAGGGTGAAACCACTTCGTTCCGGGCAACTATTCGTATCGATACACCTAACGAGTTTGCCTATTACAAAAACGGTGGAATCCTGCATTTTGTCTTGAGGCGGCTGGCGAAGAGACCGGAATAGCCGTCGATTTGGGACAGGACGCCAAGCCGTTGCCCGGCGTGGCGTTCTGTCGCCGTGCAGGGCGATCGCCGCAGAATATCTCTTTTCTCGGTAATAATTCAGTTGTTCAGCCGCCGGCAGATTCCATTTCAGGCCGGTATTCACCACGCCGTGCCGCACCGTTCAACTCGGCCCGTCGATAGAGTGCGGCCTGGGCCGCCATCACATTGCCCGGCTCGCCACGCCAGGCTTGTAACGCCGGTTGTTGCAAGGCCCGGCCGTAAGAGAAACTCAGCTCCCAAGGTTGTGGGGCGAGGCAGTTCATGGCATTGAGGTTGGCGGTCGCCTCTTCCGGCGTCTGACCACCGGAGAGGAAATTGATACTGGGCAGGGCGGCCGGTACGGTGCGCCGCAGGATCCTGACTGTTTGCTCGGCGACTACCGTTGGTACAGCCTTTTGCGGGTAGCTCTTTCCCGGCGTGATCATGCTCGGTTTCAACAGGGTGTGTTCCAGTATCACGTGATGCCGGTGTAGCGCATGGAATAGGGCGTGCAAAACCTGTTCGCTGACTGCCGCACAGTGTTCGATTGTGTGGTCACCGTCCATCAACACCTCCGGTTCAACGATGGGAACGATACCCTGCGCCTGGCAGATAGCGGCATACCGGGCCAGCATTTCGGCATTGGCATCGATGGCCAGTCGACTCGGTGTGGTGTCGGAGATGTGGTAAACGTTGCGCCACTTGGCGAAACGTGCGCCCTGGATTTGGTAAGCCTCCAGGCGCTGGGCCAGACCGTCCAGTCCCTGGGTGATTTCATCACCCGGTGACAGGGCTAAAGGTCCTTTGCTCTTGTCGACCTTGATACCGGGGACGATGCCTTGTCGTGTAGCCAGTTCCGGCAGTGCCGTGCCGTCACCGGTCCGCTGGCCGAGGGTCTCCTCAAACAGGATGATGCCGCTGATGAAATCACCGAGACGGGGGGTCTCCAGGATCAGGCTTCGATATATCCGACGGTGCTCTTCGGTGGAGGTTACGCCGATCGCGTCAAAGCGTTTGGCGATGGTCGGGTCACTCTCATCGGCGGCGAGAATGCCTTTGCCCTTCTGCACCAACAGTTCGATGGTTTCCTGAAGCTGATCCTGAGTATTCATCGTTCCCCACCCCTATCGTTGAGATTGGATCCATGCCTAACAAGTATAGACAGTGGTTGAGCCAGCTTCGGAGTGGTGTAGTGCCGCGTTGGGTCAGGCGTAGTCCACGGGCAGGGCGGTGGTGTATTTGATCTGTTCCATGGCGAAACTGGAGCTGACGTCCTGGATATCCACCTTCTCAATCAGGCGCTTGTAGAATCGGTCATAAGCGGGAATATCCGGCACCACTACCCGCATCAGGTAGTCGATGTCGCCGCTCATGCGGTAAAACTCCACCACTTCGGAAAAGGATGAGACGGTGCGGGCGAACTCATCCAGCCAGGCTGCGTTGTGGTGACGGGTTTTAATGGCGACAAATACATCGACTCCGAGGTTGATCCGGCTGCGATCCAGCAGGGCCACGCGTCGGCGGATGATGCCGCGCTTCTCCAGATTCTGGATACGCCGCCAACAAGGGGTGGTGCTGAGCCCGACCTGCTCGGCAATCTCGGCGGTGGAGAGGTTGCTGTCCTGTTGTAGAAGGTTCAGTATTCTCTTATCTGTTTTATCCATGATAAAAAATTGCTAAATAAGTGGTAATAATTAGGAAAGTATAATAATAGATGAGGCATTTTATAGTAAATAGGCAAATAACTACCCGGTCCGGCGGTGTAGCATACAGAGAAGAACAGAGCGGAAAGCAGGTCAACCATGAAACAGCTTAATCCAGAGTATTTACGCGGTCAGATCATCGGGGTGGATGAGCCGTTACAGACCCCCTTTGGAACCCGGCATATGGTTTATGCGGACTATACCGCGTCGGGCAGGGGGCTCTGGTTTGTCGAGGCGTATCTGCAACAGGTGCTACGGCTGTATGCCAACAGCCATACCGAGGATGACACCAGTGGCCGTACCACTACCCAGCTTTTGCACCAGGCCGAGCAGGTTATTAAGCAAGCGGTCAATGCCGGTCCCGATGGGCGCTTGATCGCCTGCGGCAGCGGCGCGACAGGCGCCATTGACCGTATGCAGCAACTGGTTGGCGTAAAATTGCCGGCGGCCAGCCGTCAGGCGTTGATGCAACTCTTGCAGGGTTTTGTCGGAGATGAGCGGCAAGCGGCTTTTAGCGATTACTGCCGGGATCATCAACCGGTGGTATTTGTCGGTCCCTATGAGCATCACTCCAACGAGGTCTCCTGGCGAGAGAGTCTGGCGACCGTGGTGGAGGTGAGGTTAAGTGAAGACGGGGGGATCGATCTGGCAGATCTGGAAAGATTGCTGAAACGGCAGAAATACCAGGGACGTCTGCGTATCGGATCCTTTTCTGCCGCCTCCAATGTGACCGGTATGAAGTCGCCGGTACATGACATTGCCGAGCTGCTGCATCGTCATGATGCCCTGGCCTTTTTCGATTATGCCGCCAGTGCGCCCTATGTAGAGATCGATATGAATCCGACCCCGGTTGCGGGGGCGGGTGATCGTTCTCTCGATGCCGTGTTTATCTCACCGCACAAATTTGTCGGGGGGCCCGGCGCCAGCGGCATTCTGGTGTTCAATCAGCGCTGTTACCACCCCGAACTGGCACCCAGCGTGGCGGGAGGGGGCACGGTCGACTACGTCGGGCCGGAGAGCCATGATTTCATCAAGGATATAGAGACCCGGGAGAATGCCGGAACGCCGGGGATTCTGCAGACGCTCAAAGCGGCTTTGGTGTTTCAGATCAAGGATGCAGTAGGACAGGCGGTGATCGATCATCGCGAGACGGACTATGTCCGCCGGGCGCTAGACCGTTGGTCCGGTCATCCGCAAATCGAAATCATGGGTAATCCCGATCCGTCACGGCGCATCGGTATCGTCTCATTCAATCTCAAGGGCCCCGGCGATCGCTACTACCATCCGCGCTTTATTACCACGCTGTTGGACGATCTGTTCGGTATCCAGAGTCGGGCGGGTTGCTCCTGTGCCGGTCCCTACGGGCACAAGCTGCTGGGTATCGACGATGCCAAGGCGCAGGAGTTCAGGGCGGTTATCGCCGAAGGGCACTGCGGTATCAAACCGGGCTGGTGCCGGATCGGTTTTCACTATCTGTTTGACGAGGCCGAGGTCAGTTATATCCTGGATGCGGTGGAGTTTGTGGCGGAGCAGGGATATCGCTTTCTGCCGTTATATCGATTCGATCCAGCCAGCGGCCTTTGGCGTCACCGACATCAGCCGCCAATGACGCTCGACTTTTCCCTGGAACAGGCGTTGGCAGCGCAGCCGGTTGCCACAGAACAGCCGGATGTACCGCAGCGACAGGCGCACTATGCGGCCAATCTGGTGGCGGCACAGCGTTATGCGGAGGAGTTGGGTGACACCTATCTTCATGATGTCACACTGGACGGCGAAGAGGGGGTGTTGCAATTTTTCCTACTCACCCGTGAGAGCTTGGAGGGGGAGGCTTAATGCCGCCATCCCGGGTGGGTTCATCGACTGAATATGAAGGCGGTGATGGGAAAGACCGCAGGTTGGGGTGACCCGTTCACCCCAACCTGCGTGCTTCCAACTTCAAACGCTAAACCTTGAACTGTCCCATGACATGTTTTAGTTCAGAGGCCAGATCCGACAGTTGTTTGCTGGTATGGGCGATTCGCTCTGAGTGGTCGGCCGTTTGCCCGGTCACATCGCTGATAGCGGTAATATTCCGGCTGATCTCTCCCGCCACCATGCTTTGCTGTTGGGCGGCGGTGGCGATATGCTCATTCATCTGACTGATGGTATTGATGGATTGGGTGATTTTACTCAGTGAATCACCGGCATGGGCGGCCTCGGCGACGCTGGTTTCCACTCGCTTCTGACTCTGGGACATCATATTGGCCGCGTTCTGGGACTGGCGCTGCAGCCCCTCGATCATGCCCTGGATCTCCTGCGTGGCTTGATGGGTGCGGGTCGCCAAGGTTCTCACTTCATCGGCTACCACGGCAAAGCCGCGTCCCTGTTCGCCGGCGCGAGCCGCTTCAATGGCCGCATTCAAGGCCAGCAGGTTGGTCTGTTCGGCAATATTGGTAATCACCTCCACCACCTTACCGATGCCGTCGCTGTCCGATTCTAACTGCCGGATGACTTCGAAAGCCTGATTGACATCCTTGGCCAGTGTGTTGATGCAGGCAATTGCGTTATTGACCACATTTCCACCATCTGCCGCCTCGGCATCCGCCTGATTGGCCGCTTCAGAAGCATTTCCCGCGCTATTTGCCACCTCATTGGAGTTGGCTTCCATCTCGGTCATGGCCGTGGCCACTTGCTGACTCTCCAGTTGCTGGCGCCGCACACCTTCGATACTTTGCTCGGTGATGTCAGTGAGGTGTACCGACTCTTCCGCCAGTTTCTGCGTGGAGGTGTTGACCCGCGTAATGATCGAGCCAAACTTCTCCATCATCAGGTTAATGGCCTGGGCCAGGCGGCCGAGTTCATCGTTGGATTTGATCTCGGCCCGCAGGCTCAGGTCGGACTGTTGCTCGATCTCCCGGACCACGTGGGTGACCTTCCGGAGTGGTGAAACCACCAGTTTTTTCAGGATGAAGCTGATAATCAGTAATCCACCGATCAGCAGTACCGAATTCAGGCCGATATTAACCCAGAGCTCTTTCAGTACGGTGTTGTCCAGCTTTTTCAGTGAATAGTCCACCCGGACCGCCCCCAATACGTCACCCTCCTGAACCGGATGGCAGAGCAGGCAGTTGGTGCCGCGATAATCTTTGGAGGCTCGCATGGGGATTACCACGGTCAATACCCGACCGGATTCACCCCGGTAGAGGGAATCAATCTTTTCTCCGGCCAGGGCACGTTTGTCCAAGTCGTCCTTGGCTTTATTTTGTTCGGTCCCAGGACCGAACAGTTTGATAATCTCTTCTCCGCGAATGATACGGGCATCCAGTACCTCTTCACGTGAGGTGACTTTTTTACGGGGGATCTCCTTGTTGGCCATGCCCCCTGTCAGCATCAGGGTGTTGACGTTGTCGAAGTAACTGTCGGCGAGGGTTTCTGTCTGATCCGTCACCAGGTGCTCGACCAGATTGCGCTGACTGTTGAACTGATAGAGAGCCGAGATTATCAGGATTAGGAGAAACAGCACGACCAGGGCGAGGTCAATTTTGGTGCTGATGGAGAGACCTCTGGCAGAGGCGTTACTGGCTGCTTTCATTTACAGATCCCCGGGTATGTCGAATGGTGTGCCGTATCCACTGAGCGAAATCGTTTGAGACATGATTTTTACCACACCTACGTCGACCTGCCGGCCCGATTCTTTAGCTCTTTTACATGAAATAGTTAAGGAAAATGATCTGGGTCAGTATCCTAGATGCGGAGATCCCTGAATGATCAAGCTGTGTTCAGTTTCGGCAAATCTGTAAAATGGCCCCTCTTTCGCCGAATGGGCCCTTGTGGTGAATATCGAATCAATACCTCCGCTTAAGGAATTGGATAGATGCCTGATACAGGATCGCCACCCTTTGCGCAAGCAGGTCCGTGCCTTGCAACGGGCGCTGCAAGCTGGAAAACCACTGGGAGATGGCTTAAATCTTCTCTTGGCGAGGATGGAGCGGTCGCGGCAAACGGTATGGCAGCGGGAGCAGCGTCTACCCACCCCCCGGTTTCCCGATGAACTGCCTATCAGTGAACGGCACGATGAGATTGCCGAACTGATTGGGCGGCATCAAGTTGTCATCCTCTGTGGTGAGACCGGGTCGGGAAAATCCACCCAGTTGCCGAAGATCTGTCTGGGACTGGGGCGGGGCGTGTATGGGCGGATCGGCCATACCCAGCCACGCCGAATTGCCGCCCGGGCGCTGGCTTCACGGGTTTCAGAGGAACTGGGCAGGGAGTTGGGTGACTCGGTTGGTTACAAGGTGCGGTTTCACGACAGGGTGGGGCCCCACAGTCATATCAAACTGATGACAGACGGGATTTTGCTGGCGGAGATTCAGCGGGACCGCTACCTGAACGAATATGACACTCTGATTATCGATGAGGCCCATGAGCGCAGCCTCAATATCGACTTTTTACTTGGTTATCTGAAGGAGTTGCTGCCGAAACGCCCTGATCTGAAGCTGATCATCACTTCGGCAACGATCGATCCTGAACGCTTTTCCAAGCATTTCTGGGATGCACCGATCATCAATGTCAGCGGCCGTACCTTTCCCGTTGAGTTGCGTTATCGTCCACCCCAGGAGGAGAGTGGCGGGGAGCGGGACGATGCTATCCAGCAGGCGATACTGTCGGCCGTGGATGAGCTGTCACGGATCGATCGGGGGGATATCCTGGTTTTTCTCAGTGGCGAGCGGGAAATTCGCGAGACCGCCGAGAACCTGCGCAAACACAAGTTGCCGATGACCGAAATCCTACCGCTCTATGCCCGGCTTGGGCCGGCTGAGCAGGCGCAGGTGTTCCGTCTCGGCGGTCGACGGCGCATCATCCTTGCCACCAATGTGGCGGAAACCTCATTAACCGTTCCCGGTATCCGTTATGTAATCGATGCGGGTTACGCCCGTATCAGCCGTTATAGCCACCGTAGCAAGGTGCAGCGCCTGCCGGTGGAGCGTATCTCCCAGGCCAGCGCGGATCAGCGCAAGGGGCGATGCGGACGGGTCGCTGCCGGTGTCTGTATCCGTCTCTATGAAGAGGAAGATTTTGCTGCTCGTCCCGAGTTTACCGAGCCGGAGATACAGCGTACCAATCTGGCTTCCGTCATCTTGCAGATGCAATTGCTCGGTTTTGGCGATATCGAGCAGTTCCCCTTTGTCGATAAACCTGACAGCCGGTTGATCAAGGATGGCTACCGGGTGCTGGAGGAGATTGGGGCGATGGATCCCGGGCGGCGCGTGACACCGGTCGGACGGTTGCTATCCCGGTTGCCGGTCGATCCGCGGGTGGGACGGATGCTGTTAGCCGCCACCGAAAACGACTGCCTGAATGAGCTACTGGTTATCGCCGCGGCTCTCAGCGTGCAAGACCCCCGGGAACGCCCCTTGGATAAGCAGCAGGTGGCGGACGAGGCGCATCGGGAGTTCCGCCATGAGGAGTCCGATTTTCTCAGTACACTGAATCTGTGGCGTCATCTGGAAGAGACGCAGCGCCATCTCTCTCGACGAAAGTTTCAGTCCCACTGCCGCAGTCGTTTCCTCTCTTGGACGCGGGTACAGGAGTGGCGTGATATCCACCATCAGCTGCGTGGCCAACTGCATGAGATGGGGTATCGGGAAAATGAAAAGACGGCGGACTACGAGGCGATTCACCGATCGCTGCTGACCGGCCTGTTGAGCCATATCGGTCTGCGCCAGGCGGGTAATAGCCGTGAATATCTGGGGGCTCGAAATGGCCGGTTTTTTATCTTTCCCGGCTCAGGTTTGTTTAAAAAACAACCCAAGTGGGTGGTGGCGGCAGAGCTGGTGGAGACCAGTAAACTCTATGCGCGCACGGTCGCCCAGATTCAACCTGAATGGGTGGAAGCGATAGCCGCGCATCTGATCAGGCAGAATTACTCTGAACCCCACTGGGAAAAAAAACGCGGACAGGTGGCGGCCTATACCCGAATTACCCTGTTTGGTCTGCCCATTGTCCCGCGACGCAAGATTAATTATGGGCCGATCAATCCGGTGGAGGCACGGGAGATCTTTATCCGTTCAGCGTTGGTGGACCAGGATTTCCATACTCGGGCACCGTTCTGGCGCCACAATCGGCAAGTGATCGATTCGATACACCTGCTGGAAGAGAAGACGCGGAGACGGGATCTGCTGGTGGATGAGCAGACCCTGTATGACTACTACGATAGCCGGGTGCCGGCGGATATCTACAGTGCCGCACAATTCGAAAAATGGCTGCGCCAGGTAAGCCGGGAACAACCCAAACTGTTACATATGCGGGTGGATGACCTGATGGCCAATAGTGCCGGCGATGTGGCGGATCAATATCCCGACACGTTGGAGATGAACGGACTGCGGTTGCCGTTGGCTTACCATTTCAATCCGGGCAGTCGGGCTGACGGCGTCAGCCTGAAAATACCTCAGGCCGTATTGAACCAGGTCCCTGAAGTGCGCACCGACTGGCTGGTGCCCGGCTTATTGCGGGAACGGATTATTGCGCTGTTAAAATCACTCCCTAAATCGCTACGTAAATCCTTCGTGCCGGTGCCTGATTATGCCGATGCCTGCCTCAAAGCGATGACCCCGTCGGATATTTCGCTTACCCGTCAACTTTCGGAGCACCTGCATAAACTGACCGGTGTGTATATTCCGGAAGATGCGTGGCAAGAGAGCGAGGTTGAGAATCATCTGAGGATGCATTTTCAGGTATTGGATGGTGCCGGTAAAACGGTTGCCGAAGGGCGTGATTTACCGGCATTGAAGAGAGCGCACGGCAGTCAGGGCGATTCACGTTTTCACGCCTCCAGCGAAACCGGTTTGGAGCGGGAAGCGGTAACGGAGTGGGATTTTGGCCCCTTGCCCAAAACGGTGGAACTGGAGCGGGGTGGGATTCGGCTACCCGGTTTTCCCGCACTGGTGGAGACGGACGGGGGCGTGTCGGTCAGGATTGTCGATTCCGAACAGCATGCCAGGGAAGCCCATCATCGCGGGTTGGTGCGCCTGTTGATGTTGAAGCTGGCGAAGGATATCCGCTATATCCGACGTAACATCCCGAAGTTACAGTCGATGCGTCTGCAATATGCCAAGGCGCCGCCCGCCCCCGGTGAAAAATCAGATAAACCGATCGACCTGGAACAGGAGTTGGTAGAGCTGATTGTGGCGTTGACTTTTATTACCGATCAACCGGAGGTTCGTGATGCCGAAACCTTTCATGGACGTATCGATGCCTGTAAAGCGCAGTTGATACCAACAGCCAATGAGGTGGCCCAGCTCATCGCAGAGATACTGGAACGGTACCAGCAAGTGTCGCAAAAGCTGGCGCGCTGCAGCCAAATCAACTGGATGGTTTCGCTGACCGATATACGGCAACAACTGGATCGCCTGATATTCAAAGGCTTTTTAAGCCAGACGCCGATGCAACAACTGCGACAGATCCCCCGCTATCTGGAGGCGATACGGCGTCGTTTGGAGAAGTTGAATCATGCTGCGGCACGGGATCAGCAATGGGTGCGAGAGATAGCGCCGCTGTATCAACGCTGGAGGGAACGGGATCAGCAAGATCGCCGCAATGGTCGTGTCGATGAGCGGTTGGAGGAGATTCGCTGGACACTGGAAGAGTTACGCGTATCGCTGTTTGCCCAGGAACTGAAGACCGCCTATCCGGTATCGGTGAAGCGGATTGAAAAACGTTGGAAAGCGCTGGGTTTATAATCCGTCCGGCACAGAAGACGGTTGGGCATGCGAAATTAGATGGGTAGCGAGGCCTGCTGACCAGTCATCTCCTCTTCGGGAAGCGATGCAATCATCCAGTGTGTATCCGGATCATGTTTGGCGTGATACATGGCGAGGTCGGCGTGATGGAACAGGGCGGTGAGGTCCGTACCGTGAACCGGATAGAGCGCGATGCCGATACTGACCCCGACATTTAACTCCTGTCCTTGCCAATTAAACGGCTCCAGCAAGCGTTCGATCACTTTGCCGGCGATAATGACGATATTGTCCAGTGAGTGGATGTCGACCAGCAGTAGCGTGAATTCGTCACCGCCGGTTCGGGCAACAATATCCTCTTTACGTAATGTGCTACGTATCCGGTCGGCCACCTGCTCCAGCACATAGTCCCCCGCCAGATGGCCGTAGGTATCGTTGACCGGTTTGAATTTATTCAGATCCAGGACGGCGATCGCGACCTGGCCCTGGACGCGTTGGGCATGGGCAAGGGCTTGCGAAACCCGTTCATTGAACTGCAGGCGATTGGGCAATCGAGTCAGTTGATCGTGTAGAGCAATGTGCTTGATACGCAGGTTATTTCGGTGGATCAGTGTCGTCAATGTGGCGAACATCAAGGAGATAACAACCCCGCTTACCATGATCCACAGACTATCTTCATTGACGATGCGCCAACCACCTTTGGGTGCGGCGGCCAGTTGCCAGGAACCGTTGGGAAAGGTTACATCCAGTAGCTCAGGTGATTGATCGAACAGCGCAGCTTCTCCCCAAAACACTTCGCCGTTGGCACCTAACCCATCCTTACCCCGTATGGCGACTTGATACTTTGATTCGGTGTCCGGGAGTCCTGCGGTGGTGAATACCGAATCCATATCGATAACGATGCTGGCGATTCCCCAGAAATCCCCCGAGTCGGGTTTGTCGGAAAAAGATGACTTGAATATCGGGGTTCGATTGATGAAAGCAACGCCACCCTGTACCAGCTTCACCGGCCCGGCGACTACCGTTTGGCCGGTGTCGATGGCCCTTTTTACCGCTTGCCACTGTTTAGGTGTTTTGCGGTAATCCAAGCCGACCGCTTTCTGATTGCCGGCTAAGGGGTACATGAAGTTAATGACGTAGCCTTCGGCCAGTGCAACATTGCGAATATGGTGACTGCTGGCCATCAGTTCACGTGCTATCTGGTTGAATTTACTGTGAGTTATTCCATCTTGGGCGGTGACCAGTACGGAGAGTGCGCGACTAAGATAAATGGTGGAGTTGAAAGTGCCTTCCAGGCGGGCGCGCACGGCACTCAGGTAAGTAAGAGTTTGATTCCGACTCTCCTGTTCGTGTTTGCGGGTTTGGTTGATCTCTATGAGTAGTGTGATGCCGAGCGAGATGATCAGGACGATCAGACCGACAACATAGGGTGGATAGTTTTTTTTCATTCTTGAATTATCCGGCGAACAGGCCATTCGGCCATAGGGAGCATCCCTAGATAGATACCGGTTACTATCACCAAATCGGCATAGTGTCCATATTCTTCCAATATAACCGATTGGAGCCGATAGGAAAACAAACCGGCCGATTTTTGTAACTGGTGCCGGAACAGTGATCACGGCATACTTGAGCCATTGACTTAATCGAGTACAGGAGAAGTTTTCAGATGTCCGTTTGTCTTTGTGGTTCCAGCAAACCCGCAGCTGACTGCTGCAATCCCGTTATCAATGGTGAGCGCCATGCGGTCACGGCGGAAGAACTGATGCGGGCGCGTTACACCGCCTTCGCCACGGGTGCAATCGATTTTCTCAGCAGTAGTTTGCACCCCGATCATCGTGACGATCATGATGTAGCGGCCACCCGCCGCTGGGCTGAGAATTCAGAGTGGCTTGGATTGCAGATCGTGAAATGTGAGCGGGGCGATGCACAGGACGTAGAAGGGGTTGTGGAGTTTATTGCCACCTTCAAAGAGAAAGGTGTGGTGCGCCGTCATCATGAACGCAGCCGTTTCAGCAAAGTGGATGATGAGTGGTTCTTTGTCGATGGAGAATTGGTTTTGCCTGAAACTAAAATCAATCAATCACCTAAAGTGGGTAGAAACGATCCATGTCCTTGTGGGAGCGGAAAAAAATATAAAAAATGCTGCGGATAGACTGCTGGAATCGGTATCGATGATTCAGGAAATAGCGGCAGGATCGACTATACTTGGATTCCAACGCGGGCGCTCAAGGGAGGTTTTCCAGTCACTGTTTAATTCGGTAAAGAATAAAAACGCAACGATTTTTACTACGGGTATGCAATTGTAATAATTTGTTTCATACCCTGGATATTCCACCATAGCTGTGACAAGCTTTTAACTACGGAACTTGTTAAGGATAAGGCTAAAGCTACTTTATGCTTTGTCTGTTTGATTCATTACTTCAAGGCAGAAGATGTCTGTGCATCAGGCGCCATGGTTAATAATAGAGAGGAAAAAATGGCACAATTCAAACATAAAAAACTTATTGCAATGCTCGCTCCCCTGGGTTTGATCGGCGGCATGGTCCTTTCAGCTGACGGGTTGGCCGATAATCATAACCGCTATGCGATCGATGCATCCAAAGGCGTGGTTAAAAACGGTGCCGGAGAGTGTTGGCTGACTGTAGGTGGCATGCAGGAGAAGATGATTGCCTGTGGCGATAGGGTAGCGATGGATTCAGATGGTGATGGCGTAACCGATGACAAAGACAAGTGTCCGGGTACTCCGCGTGGGGCGCCGGTTGACGCCTCCGGTTGTCCGCTTGATTCCGACGGTGATGGCGTACCGGACTATCTGGATAAATGCCCTGGTACCAAGGCCGGTGCAAAAGTCGATAAAGACGGTTGCGAGATCATGATGAAACCGATGGCCAAGATGGAAAAAGTGGTGATCGATAACATCTTGCTGTTTGATTTTGACAGTGCAGAACTGAAGTCGGGATCGGCCGATGTACTAAACAACAGTTATGCTAAGTTCAAGAACAATGACGCTGTGAAATCCGTCATCGTTACCGGACATACCGATAGCATGGGTTCGGAAGCTTACAACCAGGGCTTGTCTGAGCGTCGCGCCAACGCTGTGCGTGATTACCTGATCAGCCAGGGTGCGGATGCCAGTAAGCTACAGGCGCGTGGTGCCGGTGAGTCGCAACCGGCCTTCACCAACGACACCAAGGCCGGTCGTGCCATGAATCGTCGTGTTGAGTTTGATGTGATGATGAAGTAAACGGAAAAGGCTTTGAAAGGCTGTTTTCGAAATAAGACCGGGGCTGGATCAGCCCCGGTTTTTTTATGTCCAGGGAAGGACGTATGCCGCGAAGGCCATGGATGGCCGGGAGCGACGATGCCAGGGAAGGACGTATGCCGCGGAGGCCATGGATGGCCGGGAGCGGCGATACCGGGCTTGGTCGGTAACGGCTTTGCATGGATTAGTGTAGGGCAACCCTCCGTGGTTGCCCTTGGAGAGGGCAGGCGCAGCGGCCGGCCCCTGTGGGTGGGTTGATGGTTGTTTCAGATTGCGCGTAATGTCCCCCCGGATCCGCAACCGGTACAGCACCCACCAACGGGACTCCGTCAAATTTTCTCTGCCTGATCGACAGCATTGCCGATATAGCTGCCTGGGGTCAGTTCACGCAGGGCGGCTTTGGCCTCGTCCGGTATCTCCAGATCATCGACAAAGGCACGCAGTTCGTCGGCACCGATACGCTGTCCGCGGGTTAGTGCTTTCAGTTTCTCATACGGTTTTTCAATCCCATAGCGACGCATCACGGTCTGGATCGGTTCCGCCAGCACTTCCCAGTTTCCATCCAGATCCTCGGCCAACAGTGCGGCATTGGCTTCCAGCTTGCTGATGCCTTTGAGGATCGACTGCAGAGCTATCGATGTGTAGGCGAAGCCGACGCCCACATTGCGCAGTACCGTCGAGTCGGTCAAATCTCGCTGCCAGCGTGAGATAGGCAGTTTCATAGCCAGATGGCTGAATAACGCATTGGCGATGCCGAGGTTGCCTTCACCATTTTCGAAATCAATAGGATTGACCTTGTGCGGCATGGTGGACGAACCCACTTCACCGGCAATGGTCCGTTGCTTGAAGTAACCGAGGGAAATATAGCCCCAGATATCGCGCGAAAAATCGATAGCAATGGTGTTGAACCGGGCTGTAGCGTCAAACAGCTCGGCCATATAGTCATGGGGTTCGATCTGGGTGGTATAAGGGTTCCAGACCAGGCCCAGGGACTCGACAAACTGTTGCGCAAACTGCTCCCAGTTGATATCCGGGTAGGCCGAGAGGTGGGCATTGTAGTTGCCGACGGCACCATTGATCTTTCCCAGCAACGCAACATTGGCCACCTGATCACGCTGACGCTGGAGCCGGTAAACCACATTGGCCATCTCCTTGCCGAGGGTGGTGGGAGAGGCGGGTTGACCGTGGGTGCGTGAGAGCATAGGAATGGTGGCATGGTCGTGGGCCAATTGACGTATCGCGGCGATCAGTTGGTCCATTTCCGACAGCAGTTGTTGTTCGCGTCCCTGCTTTAGCATCAGGCCATGGGAGAGATTGTTGATATCTTCGGAGGTGCAAGCGAAATGGATAAACTCGCTGATCGCCTCCAGCTCACTGTTTCCGGCAATTTTGCGCTTGAGGAAGTATTCCACCGCCTTGACGTCATGATTGGTCTCACGTTCGATCTCCTTGACCAGTGCGGCATCCTCGGTGCTGAAGTTGCTCAATATACCGTTGAGGGTCTCCTCGGCCGCTGAACTGAGCGCCGGCACTTCAGTAATTTGTGTATGACCTGCCAGGGCTTGCAGCCACTTGATTTCCACCTGAACGCGGGCGCGAATCAGCCCGTACTCGCTGAAAATAGAACGAAGATCAACAGTTTTGCTGCCATAGCGACCGTCAACCGGGGATATTGCCGTTAAAGTAGAAAGTTCCATGGGATTCCTGGGTGCCTGCGTCTGATTATTAAACCAAGTGCGATAAAACGGCGGATTATACCATTCGATAATGGTCGGTGACCAAAAGTTAAGCCATGGTAGCGGCGTGAGTGAAGGCAGGATTGATGTTAGCGATAGGAGATATACCTGCTGGGGCGCTGTTGATCGCGGCGTCAATTCTACCGGGTGGTGTAGGTGTCCATCTCCAAGGCGGGAAGGCCGGGTGCGCCGCTAGTCGGTACCGATAAAGGCTTATTAGTTATTGAATTAATTGGTGTTTTTGGCTGTATTGTACAATAGCTCCCGGTGGCGGATGGGATTGCTGGATAGCAGGATAAGGTCGAGTTTGCTCGCTAAAGCCGGCACGATGGGGTAATATCGCCGCATTGGCTTATTTATAAAAAGGATGATCATCCTAATATTTTAGATATTTTTAAAACTATTTTCTGCTGCAGTGCAGAATTTTTTCCGGTTTTAGGTTATAAATAGGCCTCGTCTGTAAAGTGACGAATGCTAATTCCTTGAAAATTTTGATGAAACAGAGCCTGATCCAGGCATGAACCCAGGAGGATCACTCGGTGTTAGAAAGCTATCGCAAACACGTAGAAGAGCGTGCCGCGGAGGGCATCCCCGCGCTCCCGCTCAATCCGGAACAGACTGCTCAGTTGGTCGAGCTGCTGAAGAATCCTCCCGCGGGTGAAGAAGCCTATCTGCTGGATCTGATTACTCACCGGGTGCCGGCTGGCGTTGACCAATCCGCCTATGTCAAAGCGGCCTTCCTGGCAGACGTGGCCAAGGGCAACTGCAGCTGCCCCCTGATTGATCGTGTTAAGGCGACCGAACTGCTCGGTACCATGTTAGGTGGCTATAACATCGCCCCGCTGGTGGATGCGCTGGATGATGATCTGCTGGCGCCGACAGCCGTCGCGGCTCTTTCCCACACCCTGCTGGTGTTCGATGCCTTTAATGATGTGAAAGAAAAGGCGGATGCCGGTAATCCCCATGCCAAGGCGATTCTACAGTCCTGGGCCGACGGCGAGTGGTTTACCCAGAAACCCGAGTTGGCGCAGAAGATCACCCTGACCGTGTTCAAGGTCACCGGCGAGACCAATACCGATGACCTCTCTCCGGCTCCGGATGCCTGGTCCCGTCCCGATATCCCACTGCATGCCAACGCCATGCTGAAGATGGAGCGTGAAGGTATTACACCGGATCAGCCTGGCGTAATCGGGCCGATCAAATTCATTCAATCTCTGAAGGAGAAGGGCCATCCCGTGGCCTATGTGGGTGATGTGGTGGGCACCGGCTCGTCACGTAAATCCGCCACCAACTCGGTGCTTTGGCACATGGGTGACGATATCCCCTTTATTCCCAACAAACGTGCTGGCGGTTTCTGCCTGGGTGGCAAGATTGCCCCCATCTTCTTCAACACGATGGAAGATGCCGGCGCACTGCCGTTCGAGTGCGATGTCAGCAACCTGAATATGGGCGACGTGATTGACGTATACCCTTACGAAGGGGTGGTCAAAAGCCACGATTCCGGCGAAGAACTGTGCCGTTTTGAATTGAAGACCGACGTCTTGCTGGATGAGGTACGGGCTGGCGGTCGTATTCCGCTGATTATCGGCCGCGGACTGACCGCCCGGGCGCGTGAGGCCCTCGGTCTCGAGCCTTCCTCGTTGTTCAAATCACCGGCCCCCGCCGCGGACAGCGGCAAAGGCTACTCGCTGGCGCAGAAGATGGTTGGCCGTGCCTGCGGTGTTGAGGGGGTTCGCCCCGGCGCCTATTGCGAGCCGAAGATGACCACAGTCGGTTCCCAGGATACCACCGGCCCCATGACCCGTGATGAGTTGAAGGATCTGGCCTGTCTCGGCTTCTCCGCCGACCTGGTGATGCAGTCCTTCTGCCATACGGCGGCTTATCCGAAACCGGTGGATATCACCACCCACCATACGCTGCCTGACTTCATCTCTTCTCGTGGCGGTGTGGCGTTGCGTCCGGGTGACGGTATCATCCACTCCTGGTTGAACCGCATGCTGCTGCCGGATACCCTGGGTACCGGTGGTGACTCCCACACCCGTTTCCCGATCGGATTGTCGTTCCCGGCCGGTTCCGGCCTGGTCGCCTTTGCGGCCGCCACCGGCGTCATGCCGCTGGATATGCCGGAGTCGGTACTGGTCCGCTTCAAGGGCAAGATGCAGCCGGGTATCACCCTGCGGGATCTGGTCAACGCCATTCCTTACTACGCTATCAAGCAGGGTCTGTTGACCGTGGCCAAGGCGGGTAAAAAGAATATCTTCTCCGGTCGTGTGCTGGAAATCGAAGGCCTGCCCGACTTGAAGGTGGAGCAGGCATTCGAACTCTCCGATGCCTCGGCCGAGCGTTCCGCCGCCGGTTGCACTATCAAGCTGGGCAAGGATCCGATCATTGAGTACTTGAACTCCAACATCACCCTGTTGAAGTGGATGATCGCCAATGACTACCAGGATCCGCGCACCCTGCAGCGGCGTATCGAGGGCATGGAGAAATGGTTGGCCGATCCGCAACTGCTGGAAGGCGATGCCGATGCCGAGTACGCCGCGGTGATCGAGATCGATCTGGCCGATGTGAAAGAGCCGATCCTGGCTTGCCCGAACGATCCGGATGACGTGAAGCTACTCTCCGACGTGGCCGGTGAGAAGATCGATGAAGTATTCATCGGTTCTTGTATGACCAATATCGGACACTTCCGCGCCGCCGGCAAGCTGTTGGACGGCAAGCATGACATCCCGACTCGTTTGTGGATGGCGCCGCCGACCAAGATGGATGCCTATGTGCTGAATGAAGAGGGCTATTACGCCATCTTCGGAAAAGCGGGTGCCCGTATGGAGATGCCGGGCTGCTCCCTATGCATGGGTAACCAGGCGCGGGTGAAAGATAATGCGACTGTGGTGTCTACCTCGACGCGGAATTTCCCAAACCGTCTGGGTACCGGGGCCAATGTCTACCTTTCTTCGGCTGAGTTGGCTGCCGTCGCTGCCATCGTAGGCAAGTTGCCCACCGTTGAGGAGTATATGGTCTATGCCGACCAGATCGATGCCATGTCGGCGGATATCTTCCGCTACATGAACTTCGATCAGATCGAGGCTTATCAGTCTGTCGCTAACCGGGTGGAATTCGTCGCCTGATAAGCATTACAGGTCGTTAAGTTGTTAACGGAAGGCCCCTGGGTAACCAGGGGCCTTTTTTTATTTCGGGACACTGCTGTCCCACAAACTCCCTTTCCCTCAGGGAGAGGGTTGGGGTGAGGGGATAATCTGAGCTAACTCACCGATTGTTAATATCCCCTCATCCTACCCTTCTCCCGAAGGGAGAAAGGACGCACTGACTGGCTTTCTATGTCACACTGCCTGACTGTGGACTAAATTTTTAAATTTAATCAGTCTGTTACAAATAGTTAAAGCGATTCTTTATGGGACAGCAGTGATTCCGGGGCTTCTGTTGTCGAGATCATGCCTACGTGGGTAACGGGATAAAGTCCGGCATGGCGGCTTTCGGTTGTTTTGAAGGATGGCTTTATTAGGGTGAGCGTATAGTCTGCGCGAGCGCTGTTAGATCACCAGCGCGGGTTGTAGGTAGCGCTGCTCGAACTCGTCCGCCGGCACCGGTCGTCCCAAAAGATAGCCTTGGCCAAAGTCGCAGCCGAGTTGCTTGATAAATTCGAGCTGTTGCGCAGTCTCCACCCCTTCGGCGGTCACCTGCAGGTCCATGCTTTTGGCCAGTGCGACAATGGATGAGACAATGGCGGCGTCATTACTGTCGTGGGTCACGTCCATCACAAAGGAGCGGTCGATTTTCAGGCTGGCGATGGGGAAGCGCTTGAGGTAGCTGAGTGACGAGTAGCCGGTGCCGAAATCATCGATAGAGAGCGAGATACCCATCTCGCGCAGTTGTGTGAGTATCTCCACGGCGGAGTCGGCATTATCCATCAGCACGCTCTCTGTGATTTCCAGTTCAAGAAAGTGGGGCGCCAGTTTATTGTCCCGGAGCGCCTGGGCGATGGTATCCAGTATAAGCGGATTGAAATGACGTGCCGAAATGTTTACCGCCACATGTAACTGATCGATACCGAAAGCTTGCCACTGCTTGATCTGCCGACACGCCTGGTTGATCACCCACTCCCCGATGGCGATGATCATGCCGGTCTCTTCGGCTAGCGGAATAAAGTCTGCCGGTGAAATCATCCCTTTCTCCGGATGCTGCCAGCGAATCAACGCTTCCATGCCGATCAGACGGTTATGGATCAGGTCAAATTTCGGCTGGTAAAATAGCCGTAACTGATTGTCGGAGAGGGCGTGTCTCAGGCTGCCTTCCAGAAACAGCATTTTGATGGTCTGGTCGTTCATATCCCGGGTATAGAACTGAAAGCTGTTCCGCCCGGCATCCTTGGCCCGGTACATGGCCGTGTCGGCACACTTCATCAAGCCATCCACGGTGATTTCATCGCCGGGAAACAGGCTGATGCCGATACTGACGGTTGGGAAGATTTCAATCCCCTTGATAACCATCTTTTGCGACAGGGTGTTGAGGCATTTTGAAGCCACAGAAGCGGCGCTGCCCGGGTCTGTCAGCTCTTCGAGAATAATGACGAACTCATCGCCACCGAGACGGGCTACGGTATCGTCTTCCCGTATCGCACTCTGCAGACGGTCAGCCACCTCCTTGAGCATGCCGTCCCCCACATCATGACCCAACCCGTCATTGATGTTTTTAAAGCGGTCGAGATCCAGGAACAGAACGGCCACCTGTTGATGTGTTCGGTGAGCCTTGTGCATGGCATGTTCAAGTCGATCGTGAAACAACAATCGATTGGGGAGTCCGGTCAAGGCGTCATGCTGTGCCTGATGGTGCAGGCGCTCCTCATTATCCTTTAGCTGTTGCTCTGTTTTCAGACGGTCGGTGATGTCCTTGGATATCTGGATGACCCCGGTCAGCGTCCCTTCCGGTTCCCAGAAAGGGGAAGTGTTCAGCTCAAACAGACGTGCGCCGTGTGTCTTGCAGTGGTGTTCATGCATCAGGGTGACCGGTTGTTTACTCGCCATGACCAGTGAGAGGGGGCAGGGGTATGCATCCCCTGAACAGGGCGTACCCCGGTTATGGGAAACCTCATAACAGTGATAAATCCTTTCTGGCGGGGCGTCGCTCGGGAGACGATTCCGGGCGGCCCTGTTCATCATGATGATCTGATAATCATGGCGGATTACCATGATGGGATCCACCACGCCGTCGATGACAGACTGGAGGAATTGCTGTTTATCCTGGACCGCTTGCTCGGCCTGCTTGCGCATGGAGATGTTCTGTACCATGCAAAGATAGAGATGCTGGTCCCGTATCAACACGGGGCTGATGGTCAACTCTAACTGGATTGACATCCCATCGCCGCGTCGGCCGTTCGCTTCTATCGGTTGTTGGCTGTTCGGTCCGGCGGTTTGTGTTTTTGCCAACTGTTTTAACGTTTTCAGGTCACCAGACAGCGCTCGGTCGGGAATGAGCTGGGTCAGCGGTTTACCGATAAGTGATAGCTTTGACTCACCGAAGATGACACTTGCCGCTGGATTGCTTTCCAGAACGATGCCTGAATCATCGATCAGTAGAATCCCCTCGGCTGCCGCATCGACAATGGAACGGGTGCGCTGCTCACTCTCCTCAAGATGTCGCGTGCGCGACGCAATCGCTTCAGCCATGCTGTTGAAGGCGGAGGAGACGCGCGTGATTTCATCCGCTCCGTGAGTCACCAAACGTGTATCGTAGTCACCCGAAGCCAAGCGGCTGGTCGCGGCGGTGAGCGCGGAGATTCGGTTTAGTACGGTGCGCTTGAGCAGCAGAAAAACGGCCAGTAAAGTACATAAAAAACCCAGCAAATAGTTCAACCCGGAGTTCCACACTTGCTTGAGGGCGCGTCGTTCCAGTTCCTCGGCTGGAAGTTTGATGCTCAGTATTCCCCGGAGGTCCCCCAGTTTGTAGTCATAGGCAGTGTCGTACATCTTTTGAATACTGGGTGGCGCATCCTCCCGTTTTCCGTGGCATTTGAGGCAGTCCTTGGTTATCCAGAGAGGGGTGGAAAAGTGATAAAAGGATTTCCCCTCGTCGGTGGTGAAGGGGGTCATTCGTTCCCGCTGATCGGGATGAGTGCGGAAAAACTGTATGGCCTGCAGCTCAACTTTATCGGCCATGAGGGCTGGGTTGCGCGGTTTGTCAGATACATTGTTGAAGGAGAGGCCGGAGGTGACGCGGTTGGAGAACTCGGTGGAAATGCGGCTTAAAGCGTGTGCGGGGAGAAAACCGATGGTGTCTTCATTCAACGGTAATCCGCTGATCATGAACTGATGCCGATATACCCGTCTGGTCGCCGTCATCATGCCACGGATTGAACGGGCTTCATTGAGCAGGGCCTCAGCAATCTCTGCACGTGTCTCCTGATAGTCGATATAGGTGAGAATACCGAACGCTATCAGAAATACCGTGCCGATGGTGATGAGTAGCTTAGACTTCAAGTCCAACATCTATGTCGGTGAATCAGGCATAAGAAAAAGAAGCTGGTCCGGTTAGGGTTATTCCGGTCCACGAGTGTGATCAATAGGTGTAGGAACTGCTGAACCAGTGAATTGGCCTAACGGCCCCGTATCGGCTCATCCTTCAACGGACATAATGGGCCGTATTCTAAGGTTATTGGGGCGTCAGATATTTGACCTATGGCAATTAATCGTCATGAATAGTGGGGTTTTAGACGCGTAAAACAGATGTTGGGGGAAGGGGACGCCCCCTTCCCTGGGTGGACGATTAACCGCCAGATGTTTTCCGTTGCGGTGTGGAAGTTTGGAAGAGGGGCTTAAATATCCCGTTCGGTGCGCTGTTCCGTAGACTGGGTGGCTTGTTGATAGAGGGTTTGGGCTTTTTCAGCTACCTGAGCGCCGACCTGTTTGGTTTTTTCCCAGGCTGAACGTGAAGTGTTGGCAATGGCTTCGCCGGCCTCGCTGCCTTTCTCTTTGACGGCTTGGTAGATATGCCGCGATTTTTCTGCCGCCGCCGCACCCAATTCCTGGCCGGATTCGACGACACTCGAACCCGCAGCACGGGTTTTATCCCATACCCCGGTTTGATCTGACGTTGCGGATGCCGCAGGCGGGGCGGATTCCGATTCGCCGCTACCGCCTGCGATGGCAGAGAGGCTGAAGAGTGATAGCCAAAGCATCAATAGCAGCAGTTGAAACGGACGTTTGTTCATGGTGTATCTTCTCCTTAGTGCAATCGGGAGCGATTGTCGCACGCTTCAGAACCGCTGATTTCCGAATGGTTCCCACTATTTCGGCTAGTAGGGGGCGGCGCGGCTAAATTTGTGACTCTCCACACAATCGGGTGGCCGGCGATTGTCAGGATATTTTGTTATGTGGAATGCACAGTCAGCTAGATAATGTGTAGTAAACGCCGGGATTGCTCGGCGATTTTTTTTCTTCCCAGAAGAACTTGCCAGCGTCCGCCACCGCACTGGCGCCACAGCATGGCGGAGCGAATGCCGGCCAGCAGCAGACTTCTGATACGGTTGACGTTATCCGGGTTCTGCAGATGCAACGGATCCCCTTTAACCATGATGCGTGGTTTGAGCGTGCTGATACTTTGGGTGTAGATATCGGCGAGCTGCGCAATGATGTTAGGGTGCAGCAGGTGGAAGTGCTCGACCCGGCTCTCCGCCAATCTAATACCCTGTTGGATTTGCTGTTGCATGGTGCTGTTCTTGCTGAGTTTGCGTTCCAGATGGAGGAGGGCGATGGCGTATTGGGTTACCAGTACATTGTCCGTCCGTTTTTCCCCCAACTGCTGTTGAATCAGGCGAAGCCCGGACTCCACGCCCTGCAAGCCACCATAGACCTGTTCCACGCTCTCTGCGTCGATTTTAAACAGGCTGTGGATGCTGGCCTCCATAGAACGGGTATTCACAATACCCTGCTCGGCAATCTTTGCCGCCATGTCGGCCGCCTGGAAAACGCCTGCCAGGGCGATACATCTTTCTCTGTCACTTTTCATTAAAATGCCCGTTCGATGATGCCGCCGCCGAGGCACACTTGATCCTGATAAAAAACGATAGATTGTCCCGGGGTTACGGCGCGTTGGGAGGTCGTAAACCGAACGTGAAGATGGCCGTTTTCCAGCGCTGATACCTGGCAAGGCTGTAACGGTTGTCGATGGCGGATACGGGCCATGCAGGTGAGGGGCAGTATTGGTGCAGTATCGGCAACCCAGTGCAACTGGCCCGCTTCCAATCCCTGTTTCAGTAGAAACGGGTGGTCATGCCCCTGGGCAACAATAAGTCGATTGTTGGCGAGATCTTTATCGATGACAAACCAGGGATTGGTTTCACTGTCGGCGCGTCCACCGATTCCGAGCCCTTTGCGTTGGCCCAGCGTGTAGTACATCAAGCCCTGATGTCGGCCGATAACGGTACCTTCCGGGGTAACCATTTGTCCCGGGTTGGCGGGTAGGAAACGGCTGAGAAATTCGCTGAATTTACGTTCACCGATAAAGCAGATGCCGGTGCTGTCTTTCTTTTTGTGATTGGGCAGTCCAGCCTGCTCGGCAATTTTTCGCACTTCCGGTTTCTCCAGATCGCCTAGTGGGAATCGGCTATGGCGTAGTTGTTCCTGACCCAGCATGTAGAGGAAGTAGGTCTGGTCTTTGTTTTCGTCCCGTGCCCGCTGCATGACCAGCTTGTCATCCTGTTGTTGGATTTGGGCGTAGTGCCCGGTGGCAATGGCGTCAGCGCCAAGATGCAGGGCGTAGTCGAGAAATGCCTTGAACTTGATTTCGCGATTGCAGAGCACGTCCGGATTGGGGGTACGTCCCGCCCGGTATTCGGCCAGAAAATATTCGAATACATGGTCCCAATATTCGCCGGAGAAATTGATGGTGTGGAGTCGGATGCCCAGTTGATCGGCTACGGACTGTGCATCAGCGAGGTCCACGGTCGCCGAGCAATACTCCTGGGTATCGTCTTCCTCCCAGTTTTTCATAAACAGGCCTTCGACCTGGTAACCTTGTTCAATCAGCAGCATGGCGGCGACCGATGAGTCTACGCCGCCGGACATGCCGACGATGATCTTTTCATTTTTACGCATGGTTTAATTCAGTGTGAAATCCTGCCCCGAGAGCCACGCCTCGATGGGCTGGACTACGGGGGGCTCGCCGTTGGCAAAAAACCAAGAATCAATAGCATAGCGCTGTTGGGTCTGGGTATCCCAAATGGTAGCGGTCCAATGAATATCGAACAGCCAGGGATTGCGCCGTTGTCGTTCTTGTACTTGATGCCATTTTAACAGGTTGTCTTGTGCCATGAGTCGGAGATAGGTGGTGGTATTGATCGATTCGGCAATGCAATCCAGTTGGCCGGGTTCCGATCCTTCGCCGTCGTTCTCTTTCAGGTCAACCCAGGTGCCGGCCTGTTCGCCCACCTGCTGTTCCATCCAGGCGATGGCGGTACGGATCTGTTGTCGCTCCTGCGCGGCGGATTGGGTGGAAGAGAAGAGCGCGCGGAGCGCCTGCCACTGCGCCGCATCAAGTGTAACAGGTTTCAAAATGTCGCAGTGATAATCCGTGCATACCTGAAAGGTGGGCGGGGCTTTCCAGGCTAGCGACTCTCCTGACGAGAACAGGCAGACGAATAGAATCAGCGTAATGCCTTTCATCGATCAGTGGGGCTCCAGCCCTGTTTCCACTGCTCCAGCGGAACGATCTCCGGGGCGGTGCCGTTGTCGTGAAACCAGGAGTCGACCGCCCAGAGCTGCCGATTGTTCTCCTGTTCGATGACGGCTGTGGTGTGTGGCCAGCCAAAGAGTAAAAAGCCACGGGTTACCGGTTCTTTTACGCGGTGCCAATGCAGCAGACCGTCTTGCTGCAGCATATACAGGTAAGTGGTGGTATTGGTGGATTCATCGATGCAATCCATACGGTGGTCCAATGGATTGCCGGTAGTTTCATTGGTGCCCCGGTCGTGTGCGGTGCCGGTCAGGGGGCCGATGATCTGCTCAAGCTGCGCCACGGCACGCTTGATCATTGTTCTTTCCATGTCGGGTGTACGGGTACCGGGCAGAAACATTGCGCGAATACCCTGCCATTGGTCGTCCGTCAGGCTTAATTGACGAATCGTTTGGCAACTGTTGTCGAAACAGATGGAAAAGTCGCTCGGACGTGGGGTGGTGTTGATCTCATCACTGACAAATACCACCGCCTGCGCGCTGCTGCACCAGGAGATGACCAAGCCGCCGATCAGCCTATTTGATATCACTAATCAACTCCAGTGGATAGCGGTGTCCGGCCAGATAATCGTCGATACAGCGTAAAACCATCGGGCTGCGTAACTGTTCCGGATTGGCAGCCAGTTCATCGCGACTCATCCAAACGGCACGCAGGATGCCTTCATCCAGGGATAGTTCAGGCTGATGATCATGGCAAATCCCCTGAAAGCAGAAGCGCAGGTAGGTGGTCTCGGCCGGTGGCACCTGCCACCGGTAGATGCCGATCAGGGCGTGTGGACGAAAACCCCAACGGGTCTCTTCCCGGGTTTCGCGTATCACCGCCTCAAGCAAGCTTTCCGCCTCTTCCAGATGGCCGGCCGGTTGGTTGAAGACCGTTTTGCCGTCCCGGGTCATCTCTTCAACCATAAGGAATCGGCCATCGTCTTCGATAATCGAGGCGACGGTGGTGTGTGGTGTCCAGATCATAGTGTTATTTTAACTCGAATTTTACGCGGTGATGGGAAGTGTCGTTAACGGTGGCTTTTTTTGTTGCTGTGAGATTTCGTTCTCGTGATTGGAATGTCTATTTCAATGGCGCGCCACTGTCCGGGTAACAGTGGGCCCAGCTCCCACTGACCGATGCGGCTGCGCACCAGACGTAATGTGGGAAAGCCGATGGCGGCGGTCATACGGCGCACCTGGCGGTTTCGCCCTTCCCGGATCTCGATTTCCAGCCATTGGGTCGGGATGTGGGCGCGAAATCGCACCGGCGGATTTCTCTCCCAGATGGCGGGCGGCTGGATCAAGCGTGCCCGGGCGGGGCGAGTGGGACCGTCCTTCAACTCCAGTCCCTCGCGTAATTGCTGAAGTGCCCCTGCATCGGGTATGCCTTCCACCTCCACCCAGTAGCGTTTCCAGGTCTTTGCCTTAGGGTTTGCCAATTGGTGCTGCAGTTTGCCGTCATCGGTAAGCAGTAGCAGTCCTTCACTGTCCCGGTCCAGCCGGCCTGCTGGATAGACCCCCTTGATGGGGATGAAATCGGCCAGCGTTTGACGTCCTGATTGATCGGTGAATTGGGTGAGCACACCATACGGTTTGTTGAACAGGATCAGTCTGGACATGGTCGGCTTGCATAAAGAAAAGGGCCGTCCGATTATCGGCGGCCCAGGGTATTCGTCAAGATTTTTAGCGGTTATTTTACCGCTGGATCGATGACGATCCGGTTTCTTCCGGCATCTTTTGCGCGATAGAGGGCATTGTCCATACGCTGGAATAGGGTGTTGATATCATCGCTCGGTCCCAGCGCGGTGACGCCGAGACTGACGGTCATGCGGATAGCTTTGTCGGTTTGTGGCGCCAGGTTTTCCACATTCTGCCGAATACGCTCTGCCAACAATTCGGCCCCCTTCAGGTCGGTACCGGTTAGCAGAATAAGAAACTCTTCACCACCATAACGGAATATCATGTCGCTTTCGCGGATGCTCTGTTCGGCACACTGGGCGGCAGCCTTCAAAGCCTGGTCACCATACAGATGTCCATGTTGGTCGTTGATCAGTTTGAAGTGATCGATATCCATCAAGATAACGGAGAGAGGGGTATTGTGACGCAACGCCAATCCGATCTCCCGTTTCATGGAGCTGTCCATGGCCGCACGGTTTCGTACCCCGGTTAGCGGGTCCATAGTGGCCGATTCCACGGCACGTTGATAGAGCAGGGTGTTGCGCAACGGGTAGAGCAGTCCGGCCAGGAGATTTTCAATGGTCTCCAGTTCCGAATTTTCAAACGGGTAGTGGCGGAAAAAGTTAAGGTCGCCCAGGTGGTCACCGGCCACCACCAGTTCGTAAGCGCAGTTATTAACCGGCTGATCGCCCAGTTTGATATCTATTTTTAGTGACGGGAAACGATAAGTGAGGCCGTCATACTTGATGAACTGGCGTATCTCTTTGGCAAACAGAGCCAGCAGCTCGTTGATCTCCAGGGTGCTTTGCAGGATACCGCTGAGCGCCAGTATTTTTGAGGCAAACCGTTGCTGGGTAGCTTGATCCCGATCCGGATGTGACGGATGCGGTGTGACCCTTTTGGTATTGCCTGAAACAGGCTGCATCTGGTTTGTCATAGTCAGTGTTTCCAACTTATTTTTTATGTCACAGAATAACTGCGGTTATTCATGCTAAATCTATGCCATTATTAAATAAATAAGTAAAAACAATAAGATGTAATAAGTAAATCCATGGTAGACAAAAAATTGACGTATTGTGGCGGCTATTTATTGCCGCTTGCTGCCGCTCAAGCGGCAGTAATGGCCGCACCCACACCCAGCCCAGTTAGGGTATCCCTAACAGGGCTGGTGGGAAAGGGGGGTATTTATATAGGGGGACGTACGATCAGCGGTAGGTCAGTGTCTGGCCACTGGTGCCGATACTATCCGGCCCCATAAGCCAAAGATAATCCGCGACCAGGCTGTCCGGGGTCTTCAAACTTTCCGTCTCTTCGCCCGGGTAGGCGAGCAGGCGCAATTTGGTTCGTGTGGGGCCCGGATCAAAGCTATTGACCCTTATGTCGCTGCTACCCCGGGTCTCCTCTGCCAGTAATTGCATCAACCCTTCCAGACCAAACTTGGAGACCCCGTAGGCCCCCCAGTACGCCTTTGCCTGGCGGCCCACCTGATCCCCGGTGAAGACTACCGAGGCGTCCTTGGCTTGGCGCAGCAGGGGCAGGCAAGCCTGGGTGAGCAGGAAGGGGGCGTGCAAATTAACCTGCATTACCTGGTACCAGGTTTCCGGATCATAGTCATCCAGGCGGCTCAGCAGGCGTAGTTGGGCGGCGTTATGCAGTAAACCCTCCAGGGAACCGAACTCTTTGCCAAGGGTATCGGCCAGCTCGATATAGTCGTGTGGGGTAGCACCTTCCAGATTCATCGGGTAGATGGCGGGTTGAACGCCACCGGCCGCCTCGATAGCGTCATAGACCGCTTCCAGTTTGGCGATGGTCCTACCCAACAGGATAACGGTTGCCCCGTGCGAGGCGAAGGCGATGGCGGCGGCCCGGCCGATTCCATCGCCGGCTCCGGTAACGAGGATGGTGCGTCCGCTCAACAGATCTTTGGGAGGCTGATAGTCGCGCATATCGGGGTCCTGATATCAAATGTTCGGTTATTCTAACGGTCTGCTGCCTGTGATTCGAGCCTCTATGGCTTGATCACCGGGTCGGCATCAGCCCGATTTTCTCAAGGATCTCAACGGGCGAAGCGATACTGTCGTCGGCCCCCCAGCTATCCGGGTTGTCCTGTTCGTCAAGATAGCCGAACAGGGCGGCCAGGGTGGAGGTGCCCGCTGCCCGACCGGCGGCAATATCGCGTTCGGCATCGCCAATGTAGAGGCACTCCTGTGGTGCTGAACCGGCCAATTCGCAGGCATGCAGCAGCGGTCCGGGGTGCGGCTTGCTGTTAGGAGTGGTATCGCCACTCACGATGCAGGCGGCGCGCGGGGTCAGGCCCATGCCATCCATCAGGGGGTCGGTTAGCCAGGCCGGTTTATTGGTGACGACGCCCCAACCGATACCTTGTCGCTCAAGTTGCTGCAGAACCTGCTCCATACCCGGGAATAGGGTGGTTTGGCGGACAATATTGTCTTGGTAAATGGCCAGCAGGTCTTGTCGGTAACGCTGGAATTCGGGGTGTTCCGGTTCGATACCAAAACCGGCGCGGATCAGCGCAAGCCCACCATGGGAGACATGCGGGCGGATACGCTCAAAGGGTAGCGCCTGGCGACCATGCCGAAGCAGCGTCTGGTTCAGGGCGTAGGCGAGGTCCGGCGCGGTGTCGGCCAGGGTGCCGTCCAGGTCGAACAGGACCAACCTGACCGGCCTCCCATGGAAATGGATGTCATCAACCATCGGTAGGCGTGTCGCTCTCTTTGCGACAACTGACCATGTAATTGACATCGACATCCCCGGGCACCAGTCGATAGTGGTCGGTCAGGGGGTTGTAGGTTAGTCCAATCATCTCTTGCGTCAGCAACTCGGTGCGGCGAATCCAGCTCTCCAGCTCGGAGGGCTTGATGAACTTTGAAAAATCATGGGTGCCTTTGGGTAGTAACCGGAGCAGATATTCCGCACCGACAATGGCAAACAGGTAGGACTTGGGATTGCGGTTCAGAGTGGAAAAGAAGACGTGTCCCCCCGGTTTTGCCAGTTTGGCGCAAGCTTCGACTACCGACGAGGGGTCCGGCACGTGCTCCAGCATCTCCATGCAGGTGACCACGTCAAAACTGCCGGGTTGCTGGGCGGCCAGCTGCTCCACCGGGATGCGCTGGTAATCCACCTCCAGACCCGACTCCAATAGATGCAGCCGCGCTACCTGTAACGGCGCCTCGCCCATGTCAATGCCAGTTACCGTCGCTCCCTCCCGGGCCATGCTCTCGGACAGAATGCCGCCGCCGCAACCTACGTCCAGGACTCTTTTTCCGCGTAGGCCGGCTTTTTGGTTGATGTAACCCAAGCGCAAAGGGTTGATTTCATGGAGCGGTTTGAATTCGCTGTGGGGGTCCCACCAACGGGAGGCCAGTTCCTCAAATTTGCTGATCTCGGCGTGATCGACATTGATGCTGCTGTCAGTCATGGTGTTTCAGGCTCTTTCGTTAAATAAAGGTGTAAACGGTTCCGGCAATAGACTGGCGGCGGAGAGTATAACCCAGTTTACTCCAACGCCTCGCGGATAATCCCTTCATACAGGTCGGTCAGCGCTTTTTCCGCCGCAGTCGATTCTCCCAGCATATGGGGGCGCCGGTAACTCAGGAAAACCTTGCCCGGCCGGTTCTGTAGCGAGTAGATGCCGATCGTGAGTGGGCAGATGGAGAGGTTGGCCGGGTGGGCGCTGGACATCTGCCAGGAGAGTTTGATATTGCAAAATTCGAACGCTTCGGCCTGTTCGTAGAGTGTGTCAGCCAGCCCGGTATCGGCGGCGGTACGTTTAAACATGTCGCTGATATGCAGGGTGTTGCTAATCAGCATGCCGCGACCGGTGATAGCCAACTGCAGATTTGACCGGATAGCGTCATAGTCATCGCTGGTCTGGAAGACGGCGATCGGTGCATCCGGCGATGTGGTGGCGGACTCGGCCAGAGCGAGTCCGGTATGGAGAAGCAGCAGCAGTGTGAGGATTCGGTTCATACGTTACTCCCTAGATGCCGTCCGTTAACCCTGGGTAGTTTGTCGGGCGGAGGCGCGGTGGCTGTTTTTTATTCCCGTGATTATTCGAATTCAGCGATGCGTTCTTGCCACTCCGCCGCGCGGGCGACGATCTCGCGCTGATCCAGGGTGGTGAGGCGCCCGCCATGCAAAACCGGCTTGCCGGCGATCCAGACGTCCGTCACTTTATCCCGGCCGGTGGCATACACCAGTTGAGATATCGGGTGGTAGATCGGTTGGGTCTCCAGACCGCCCAGATTCACGGCGGTGATATCGGCGGCTTTGCCCGGCTCCAGGGAGCCGGTCCGATCACCCATGCCCAGCGCCTGGGCGCCGTTGAGGGTGGCCATGCGCAGTGCGACGTGGGCCGGAATGGCGCTGGCATTATCCGCCACTCCTTTAGCCAATAGGGCGGCACTGCGCATTTCACTGAACATGTCCAGATCGTTGTTACTGGCCGCGCCGTCGGTACCAATGGCGATGTTGATCCCCGCCTGATGCAGTTTGGCTACCGGACAGAAGCCGGAAGCCAGCTTCAAATTGGATTCCGGACAGTGAATTACACTGGCACCGCTCTCTGCGAACAGCCCAATCTCTTCCTCTTCCAATTGGGTCATATGAACCGCCGCAAGGGCCGGGGAGATCAACCCCAGCTGTTGCAGCCGTTCGATGGGCCGGTTGCCGTAGTGGTCGATACCCTGGTTGATCTCGTCGCGGGTTTCATGCACATGCATATGAATCGGGATCTCCAGCTCGTCGGCGAGCACGCGGATGCGTTCGAACAGTTGGTCGGAGACGGTATAGGGCGCATGGGGCGCAAAGGCGGTACGGATCAGACCATGGTTTCGAAATTGATCATGGACCTCCAGTCCGCGGCTGATGTACTCGTCCGGGCCACTAGCCCAAGCCGAGGGGAAGTCGATGGTGATGAGCCCGATGACAGCGCGCATGCCGGCGGCTGCGCTCACCATGCCGGTCACTTCCGGGAAAAAGTACATGTCGTTAAAGCAGGTGGTCCCGCCCCGAATCATCTCGGCCACCGCAAGGCGCGTACCGTCTGCGATAAACTCTTCACTGACCAAACGACCCTCGGCCGGCCAGATGTGTTCATTCAGCCAGGTCATCAGCGGCAGATCGTCTGCCAGCCCGCGCATCAGACTCATGCTGGCATGAGTGTGGGCGTTGACCAGGCCGGGGATCAAGGCGTGTTGCGGCAACTCATGCACGCTTTTTGGCTGGTATTTGGCCCGGGCCTGTTCGGCCGGTAGTATCTCCAGAATGTCTCCGCCGTGGATAGCCAGGGCGTGCTCCTGGAGCACCTGTTGATCGGGGATGACCGGTATAATCCACCGGGCGAAAATAAGTGTATCGATAATCAAAATGTCATCCGCTCTGTGTGCGTCAAGATGCCCATATCGGGTTAGAATAGAACGAATTTGCCACGGGTTTAAACAAGATGGAAGCACAACCGCTCACTATTCGTGCCAGCGCCGACCAGGCTATCGTCTGGAAACATGACCGACTCTACCTGCTGGATCAACGCATTCTTCCGAACGAAGAAGCCTATATCGAACTGCAGAACGCGACGGAAACCGCTAAGGCGATTCGCGTTATGGTGGTGCGCGGTGCGCCGGCCATCGGTATCACCGCTGCTTTTGGCGTGGTGCTGGCGGCTCGCGCCTGTTTCCGGGCTTCCCCGGCCGATTGGCGCGAGCGGATTCAGGTGGATCTGCAGACGCTGGCCGAATCACGCCCCACTGCCGTCAACCTGTTTTGGGCGCTGGAGCGGATGCGGCGTCTGTTTCCGACTGTCGGTGATGAGGACCCGGAGCCGAGGTTGCTGCAGGAGGCGCTGCAGATCCACAAAGAGGATATCGCCGCCAACCACGCGATGGGCGATTTTGGCGCCAGCCTGATTGCACAACGCACATCGGTCATTACCCACTGTAACGCCGGCGCCCTGGCCACCGGTGGCTACGGGACGGCGTTGGGTGTGATTCGCAGTGCCTATAGTGCGGGTCGGATTGAGCGGGTTTATGCGGATGAGACTCGTCCCTGGCTTCAAGGCTCACGGCTCACCGCTTGGGAGTTGGCGCGGGATGCTATTCCGGTCACGCTGCTGACGGATGGCGCCGCCGCCAGCCGCATGGCGCAAGGCGGTATCGATTGGGTCATTGTCGGTTCTGACCGTATCGCGGCTAACGGGGATGTCGCCAACAAGATCGGTACCTACAACCTCGCTGTGGCCGCCAAATACCACGGCGTGAAGGTGATGGTGGCGGCGCCCACCTCCACCATAGACATGGCGGTGGCGTCCGGGCGGGATATCCCGATCGAATCGAGGGATCCGGCGGAAGTCTTGCAGTGTGGTGGTCGGCAGGTCGGCGCAGCGGGTGTGGAGGCCTGGAATCCGGTATTCGACGTGACCCCGGTGACGTTGGTGGATGCGATCGTCACCGAAAAGGGGATTGTGCTGTCGCCAGATCGCCAAAAGATGGCTGAATTGATGGCGGTATAAGCTGAGAGTCGCAAAAAGCCGATTTCAGGCGCTTTTTTTTCAGGCGGTACCATCCCGGAATGTGTTACTATAAGCGGCTTAAAAAAGCGTAGTCCGGCTCTGTGGAAAAGGAGCCTGGATGGCGCGAATGCTGATTGAATGCCGTCATAAAACAAAAAGGTTAATGAACCACCTATGACCGAATTTGCCAAAGAAGTCCTCCCGGTCAATCTCGAAGACGAGATGCAGGCGTCCTACCTCGATTACGCCATGAGCGTGATTGTAGGGCGCGCCCTCCCCGATGTGCGTGATGGACTGAAGCCGGTTCATCGTCGCGTACTCTACGCCATGAGTGTGTTGGGGAACGACTGGAACAAACCCTATAAGAAATCCGCCCGTGTGGTGGGCGATGTGATCGGTAAATATCATCCCCATGGCGATACGGCGGTGTACGACACCATTGTGCGTATGGCACAGCCTTTCTCCATGCGCTATATGCTGGTGGATGGGCAGGGTAACTTCGGTTCGGTCGACGGCGATGCGCCGGCGGCCATGCGTTATACCGAAGTGCGGATGGCCCGGATCGCCCATACCATGCTGGACGACCTGGATAAAGAGACAGTCGACTTCATCCCCAACTATGATGAATCCGAACATGAGCCGGCGGTCTTGCCGGCCCGGGTGCCCAACCTGCTGGTCAACGGCTCTACCGGTATTGCGGTCGGCATGGCCACCAATATTCCGCCGCATAATCTGACGGAGATCGTCAACGGCTGTGTGGCCATGATCGATGATCCGGCCATCACTATTGACGGTCTGATGGAGTACATTCCCGGACCTGATTTCCCCACGGCGGCGCTGATCAACGGTGCCCGCGGTATCCACGAAGCTTATAAGACCGGCCGTGGCCGTATCTACGTCCGCGCCCGTACCGAGATCGAAACCAACGACAAGACCGGGCGGCAGACCATTGTGGTGCACGAGCTGCCGTATCAGGTGAATAAGGCGCGCCTGCTGGAGAAGATTGCCGAGCTGGTCAAAGAGAAGCGTATTGAAGGGATCAGCGAGCTGCGTGACGAATCCGATAAGGACGGCATGCGCATGGTGATCGAGTTGCGCCGGGGCGAGGTGGCCGAGGTGGTGCTGAATAACCTCTACCAGCACACCCAGATGCAGAATGTGTTCGGCATCAACATGGTCTCCCTGGTAGATGGCCAGCCGCGTCTGTTGAACCTCAAACAGATGCTGGAGTATTTCATCCGCCACCGCCGCGAGGTGGTGACCCGCCGGACATTGTTTGAGCTGCGTAAGGCGCGGGATCGTGCCCATGTGCTGGAGGGACTGGCGGTCGCTCTGGCCAATATCGACGAAGTGATCAAACTGATCCGTGAAGCGGCCAGCCCGGCGGATGCCAAGCGCGGCCTGCTGGAACGGCAGTGGCAATCGGGTGCGGTCGAGGCGATGCTGGAACGGGCCGGATCCGACGCCTCCCGTCCCCAGGGGCTGCCGCTGGAGTTTGGCCTGAGCGATCAGGGTTACCGGCTTACCGAGACTCAGGCTCAGGCTATCCTGGATTTGCGTCTGCACCGGTTGACCGGGCTTGAGCAAGATAAAATACTCACTGAATACAGTGAGATAATAGATAAAATTAAAGATTTACTTGATATTTTGTCCAGTCCTGACCGATTGATGCAGGTGATTCGGGATGAGCTGATCGCCATCCGCGATCAGTACGGCGACGCGCGCCGTACCGAGATCATCAGCAACCGATTGGACCTGACCCTGGAAGACCTGATCACCGAAGAGGATGTGGTGGTCACGCTCTCCCATGCCGGTTACGCCAAGGCCCAGACCCTGGATATCTACCAGGCACAGCGGCGCGGTGGCAAGGGTAAGACCGCCACCAGTACCAAAGATGAGGATTTTGTCGATCAACTGTTTGTGGCCAGTACCCACGACACCATTCTCTGCTTCTCCAGTCGCGGTCGGGTCTACTGGATGAAGGTGTATGAACTGCCCCAGGCGGGCCGTAATGCCCGCGGCAAACCGATCGTCAATCTGTTGCCGTTGGAGAAGGAAGAGCGGATCAACGCGGTGTTGCCGATCCGGGAATATTCCGAGGACAAATACATCTTCATGGCGACCAGCTCCGGTACGGTGAAAAAGACGCCGTTGGTCAATTTCTCCCGTAAGCGGGCCAGTGGCATCATTGCCGTGGACCTGCGGGACGATGACCAGTTGGTGGGTGTGGCGGTGACCGATGGCCAGCAGGATGTCATGCTGTTCACGTCTGCCAGCAAGGCGATCCGATTTAATGAATCACAGGTCCGTCCCATGGGCCGGACCGCCTGCGGTGTGCGAGGCGTCAAACTGGGGTCGGGACAGCGCGTCATCTCACTGATGATCGCCGAGCCGGGCCGGACAGTGTTGACCGTTACTGAAAACGGGTATGGCAAGCGTACGCCGGTAGAACAGTTCCCGCTGCGTGGTCGTGGCGGTATGGGCGTCATCTCCATCAAGGCTTCCGAGCGCAACGGCGAGCAGGTTGGCGCAGTGCTGGTGGAAGAGGGGGATGAGGTAATGTTAATCACCAACGGCGGTACTCTGGTGCGTACGCCAATCTCCGACGTGTCGGTGATGGGGCGAGATACCCAGGGCGTTACCATGATTCGCCTCTCCAAGAAGGAGAAGCTGGTGGGCATCGAACGTATCGAGTCGCTGGGCGGTGATGACGGCGATGACGAAGTCGACACCGAATCTGCAGAATCTACTGAGGAGTGAGTCACTTCTCGTTCTATAAAAAATTGAGAGCTGGAGAGGAAAACATGTCAAGAGTCTACAATTTCAGCGCCGGGCCAGCCGCCCTGCCTGAAGAGGTGTTGAAGCAGGCCCAGGAAGAGATGCTCGATTGGCAGGGCAGTGGCATGTCCGTCATGGAGATGAGCCATCGCGGCAAGGAGTTTATGTCCATTGCGGCTCAGGCCGAAGCCGATCTGCGCGAGCTGATGGCGATTCCTGACAACTACAAGGTGCTGTTCCTACAGGGCGGGGCCTCCAGTCAATTCTCCATGGTGCCGATGAATCTGCTGCGCGGTAAGGGCAGTGCCGATTACATTAACACCGGCTCCTGGTCCAAGAAGGCGATCGCCGAGGCGAAGAAATATTGTCAGGTAAACGTGGTGGGCGAGACCCCCTCCGGTCAGTTCACTGTGCCGGCTGCCGAGTCGCTGACGCTCAGCGCGGACGCCGCTTATCTGCACTACACCCCGAATGAAACCATTCAGGGTATTGAGTTCCCTTACCTGCCGGAGAGCGGTGACGTGCCTTTGGTGGGCGATTTCTCATCCACGATCCTCTCGCGTCCGGTTGACGTGAGCCGATACGGCATCATCTATGCCGGTGCCCAGAAAAACATTGGCCCTGCCGGTCTGACTGTGGTGATTGTCCGTGATGATCTGATTGGAAAGGTTGTGCCGGGTACCCCGGCGATGTTCGACTACAAGGTCCAGGCGGACGGCGAATCCATGTACAATACGCCGCCTACCTACGGCTGGTATCTAGCGGGTCTGGTGTTCCAGTGGCTGAAACGCAACGGTGGTTTGCCCGCCATGGCAGAGACCAACCAGCGCAAGGCTGCCGCCTTGTATGCGGCAATTGATACCTCGGATTTCTACAATAACCCGGTCGAGGTCGCTTGTCGCTCCTGGATGAACGTACCCTTTACCCTGGCTGACGCTGAACTCGATGCCAAATTCCTGGCTGATGCCAAAGAGGCCGGACTGGTTACACTGAAAGGCCACCGCTCTGTCGGCGGCATGCGTGCCAGCATCTACAACGCCATGCCGGAAGCGGGGGTGCAAGCCCTGATTGACTTTATGGCGGATTTCGAAAAACGCAACGGCTGAACTAGCAGGAGCGTGGGATAGCCAGAGTTTGGAGTGGCGGCAACGTTTGGAAAATGGAATAGATTTTTGGATAATTAATACTTATTAATCAGTTAATTATATTATATTTATAATCTATTTTATTGGGTAATATTGCGCGTCATCTGCCACCTCTACCGCAACCAGCCGGGGAGTTCGAGACTCCCCGGCGCGCTGTGTGCGACCTCCGGGTGTTCTGCGTTCCCTCAAAATTACATAAAAATTAGAGAGGGAGAACATCTATGCACAAAATTTTGACCCTGAATAATATCGCTGTGGCCGGACTGGACCGGCTGCCTCGGGATGGCTACGAGATCGCCTCGGAGATCACCCATCCGGATGCCATACTGCTGCGCTCCTACAAGATGCACGACATGGAGATCCCAAAAACCGTCAAGGCGATCGGCCGCGCTGGAGCGGGGGTCAACAACATCCCGGTTGAGCGTATGACGCAACAGGGCGTGGTGGTGTTCAATGCGCCGGGCGCCAACTCCAATGCGGTTAAGGAGCTGGTGTTGGCCGGTATGTTGATGGCATCCAGGAATATTGCCCAGGCCTGGGAATTTGCCAAAGGTCTGAGCGGTGAAGATGCCGAGATCAACAAGGCGGTGGAAGCGGGTAAGAAGAACTTCGTCGGCTTCGAATTGCCGGGCCGCACGCTGGGGGTGATTGGCCTCGGGGCGATTGGCGTCAAGGTGGCGAATGCGGCTCACGCGCTGGGCATGCATGTGATCGGCTACGATCCCACCATCACCGTTCGTAGCGCCTGGCAGCTCTCATCGGATATCAAACAGGCCCTGAGTGTGGATGACCTGGTCTCCAAGTGCGATTACATCACTTTCCATGTTCCACTTATCGACTCGACACGCCACATGATCAATGCAGAGCGCTTGAAGTGTATGAAAAAGCATAGCGTTCTGCTCAATTTTGCTCGCTCCGGGATTATCGATGATGCGGCGGCGGTAGCGGCGCTGGACAGCGGCCAGCTTTACGCCTACATCTGCGACTTTCCCAGTAATCTGCTGAAGGATCACCCCCGATGCGTTAGCCTGCCGCATCTTGGGGCCTCCACGGCGGAAGCGGAGGAGAACTGTGCCGTGATGGTGGCGGAGCAGGTTCGCAGCTATCTGGAGGATGGCAATATCACCAATTCTGTCAATTTCCCCGATATCAATCTGCCGCGAAACGGTGGTCACCGTATCGCCGTGGTCAATTCCAATGTCCCCAACATGCTGGGTCAGATCTCTACCGACCTGGCCGAGAGTAATCTGAACATTATCGATATGCTGAATCGTTCGCGGAACGATGTGGCGGTGACCCTGATCGATGTGGATCAGGCGCCGGATGACGCTACCCTACAGCGTATTGCTGATATTCCGGGTGTGCTTTCGGTGCGCTGTCTAGGTTGTACCGACTGATCCAATGCGTTTTTGGGTCTACTCCGTTATCGGAGTAGACCCAACGCCGTCATTCCGCCACGTCGCGGTGGCTGTGCGGCTCTGCATGCATAAGGTAGAATGCCCCTCTTTAATGGCGGACGGAGTGCGATGACTTCCCGCTACGTTACCCACACTTTCTATTTTGAGTTGGCCGACAACTATGAGTGACCAGGAGAGTCTGCAACAGATCAGAACCCGTATCGACGCGCTGGATACCCAAATCCAGGAGTTGATCAATCAACGTGCGGCGGCTGCCCAGGAGGTGGCCAAGATCAAGCAGCGGGAGGACGCGGACGCCTTCTTCTATCGTCCGGAACGGGAAGCGGCGATTCTCAGGACCATCAAGCAGCGCAATACCGGCCCCATGGGCAGTGAAGAGATGGCGCGGCTGTTTCGCGAAATCATGTCCGCCTGCCTGGCCCTGGAGCTACCGATGCGGGTCGCTTTTCTCGGCCCCGCCGGCACCTTTACCCAAGCCGCGGCTCTGAAGCACTTTGGCCATTCGGTAGGGACGATACCGATGCACTCCATCCCGGATATCTTCCGTGAGGTGGAGTCGGGTAACGCCCATTACGGCGTGGTGCCGGTGGAGAATTCCACCGAAGGTGTTATCAACCACACCCTGGACATGTTCATCTCTTCTTCACTCTCCATCTGTGGCGAGGTGATGATGCGTATACACCACCATCTGCTTAGCCTGGAGTCCGATCTGGACAAAATCAAGCGGGTGTACTCCCACCAGCAGTCTCTGGCGCAGTGTCGGCTCTGGCTGGATCGAAATCTTCCCAATGCGGAGCAGATTACCGTGGGCAGCAACGCCGAGGCGGCGCGTCTGGCCGGAAAGGAGAGCGGCAGTGCGGCGATCGCCGGTGAGATGGCTGCCGAGTTGTACAAACTGAAAGGCTTGGCACGCAATATTGAGGATGAGCCGGATAACACTACCCGGTTTCTGGTGGTTGGGCGCCAGTTGGCCTCTCCCAGCGGGGCGGACAAGACCACTCTGATGTGTGCGACGCGCAACGTGGCGGGTGGGCTCAATGCTTTGCTGACGCCGCTGGCGAAGCACGGTATCAGCATGTCGCGCATTGAATCCCGGCCCTCCCGTCAGGGAAACTGGGATTATCTCTTCTTTATCGATATCAACGGGCATCGGGAAGATGAGAATGTTCAGCAGGCGCTGGCCGCTCTGGAACACGAATCCCGACTGCTCAAGGTGTTGGGCTCCTATCCCAACGCCGTGCTCTAAATACGCCGTACTTTAAAAACAGGGAAATCCACCATGACCGAGACAGCCAACCGATTTCTAGACATTGCAGTACCTGGCGTGACCAACCTGAAACCCTATGTGCCGGGCAAACCCATCTCCGAATTGGAGCGGGAGCTGGGCATTACCGATTCGGTCAAGTTGGCCTCCAATGAAAATCCGTTGGGTTGCAGTGAACGGGCCAAAGCGGCGATTCGGACAGAGTTGGATCAAGTGGCGCTCTATCCGGATGGCGGAGGCGTCGAATTGCGCGCCGCCTTGGCGGCGAAGCATGGTATTGAACCGAATCGAATTACCCTGGGCAACGGTTCCAATGATGTGCTGGATATGATTGCCCGGGTATTTCTGGCGCCGGGTTACGAGTCGCTGTTTTCCCAATACGCCTTTGCGGTTTATCCCATCAGTAGCCAGGCGGTGGGCGCAACGCTGAATATCGTGCCGGCCAAGGCGTATGGGCACGATCTGGAAGAGATGCTTAACCGGGTCGGGGAGAAGACCCGGGTTGTCTGGATCGCCAATCCCAACAACCCGACCGGCACCTGGTTGAACGGCGAAGAGCTTGAGGGATTTATCGCCGCGTTGCCAGAAAACGTCATCGTCGTGGTGGACGAGGCCTATATCGAATATGTGGATGAGCCGGACTATCCCGACGCCAGCCAGTGGCTGGATAAATATCCCAACCTGATCGTGACCCGCACCTTCTCCAAAAGTTACGGCTTGGCCTCCCTTCGGGTTGGTTACGGCCTGGCCCATACCGACATTACCGATCTGCTGAACCGGGTGCGGCAACCGTTCAATGTCAACAGCATGGCACTGGCTGCGGCCCGTGCCGCGCTGGATGATCAAGATTTCATCAAGCGTTCCGTGGCCATGAACCGGGCCGGTATGGTACAGATGACAGCCGCCTTCGCCGAGATGGGATTGACGTACATCCCGTCGGTGGGCAATTTCATTACCGTAGATGTCGGCCGTGCAGCTGCCGAGGTGGATCAGGCACTGCTGCGTGCCGGCTGCATTACCCGGCCGGTAGCCAACTACGGTCTGCCCAATCATCTGCGTATCACTATCGGTACCGCCGACGAAAACAACCGGGTGCTGGCGGCCCTGAAGCAGGTATTGGCAGGATGACTATTCGTCGGCTGGCCATCATCGGTGTCGGGCTTATCGGTGGTTCGCTGGCGCGGGCGTTACGCGCCGCTGGGGCAGTCGGTGAGATTGTCGGTTGCGGCCGCGGTGAAGCTAATCTGCAGCGGGCGGTGGAACTGGGTGTTATCGACAGCTATACCCACGATGTGGGTAACGCGGTAAGCGGTGCCGATATGGTGTTTCTGGCCGTCCCCCTGGGTGCCATGCGGGACACCTTTGCCGCCATGCAGGGGCATCTGGCGGCCGACACGGTGATCACCGATGGCGGCAGCGCCAAAGCCAGCGTGATCGATGATTGCCGGGCGGTTTTTGGCAAGGTATTACCCAATCTGGTGGCCGGTCATCCTATCGCCGGCACCGAGAACAGCGGTGTGGAGGCTTCGTTTGCGGAGCTATACCAGAACCGGCGAATCATTCTCACTCCTACCGATGACACCGCGCCGGAAGCGCTGGCCCGGGTACAGGCGATGTGGCAGGCCTGTGGCGGGGAGATTACGCTAATGAGCGTGGAACACCACGATGAAGTGCTGGCGGCTACCTCCCATCTGCCTCACATGCTCGCCTTTGGTTTGGTGGATACCCTGGCGCGGATGAAGGAGAACGATGAGATCTTTCGCTATGCCGCCGGTGGCTTCAGGGATTTCACCCGCATCGCTTCCAGCAACCCGGTGATGTGGCGGGATGTCTGTGTCGCCAATCGCCGCGCCCTGGGACAGATGATGTCCCACTATCTCAGTGAAATGCAGGAGTTGGCTGAAACCATAGAACGGGGCGATGGCGATCGGTTACTGGCGATATTCAGTCGGGCCAAGAGCGCACGGGATCGCTATATTGATGGGGTGCTGGATTCCTCCGAGTAATCGGTCCACGTCTCATAGGCCGTGAAAACGACTGCGCTGCTCAAGCCGCTTTCTACAAAGCAACAGCAATTCGGCGCGGGCCGCCTCACTATAGGCTGTCCAGCCTTTAATCTCTTCGAGTGACCGGCCGCAGCCGACGCAGATATCCTCCTCATCCAGGGTACAGAGCCGTACACAGGGCGAATGCAGTGCTTCGGCCTGGGTCAACAACGGTTGATGCTTGGTGGTGTAAAGGTACATACCTTAGAGGGTAGATCATGCGTGGCCGGGACTAAACCCTCCGCATGACAGGGAAAATCGTTGCGAGAGAGCGGGTTAGGTCAATCTTTCTGTAGATAGGGATCGCACGCCAGCTTGTGCAGGAGCTGCCAACGTCTGCGATGGCCGGAGAGTGGGGTGCGTAGCAGTCGCTTGTTCAGGCCTTCGAGCAGAAGCGGGCGCGCTTTCTTTCCAAACTTCCACACTTGGATGCTTTTTTTCATCGTGTGTCTGTCAGGCGGCGACGGCACGGCGGGTGGGAAGGTCCGCAGAGCGGATGGCATCATGCAGCACTTCACCGGCGCATTCCGCGCAACGGCCACAGCAGGTGGCCACATTCAACTGCTCACTTAACGCCTCTAGCGAATGGGCGCCGTTACTGGCCGCGGTGCGGATATCCTTGTCGGTTACGCCATGACAGATACAGACATACATCTCAGGGTCTCCGTTACTAGTGCAAATGAGAATGATTCATAATATAATTAACCCCGTTCGATTTGTCCAGGCCTAAATTGAAGCGCAGCGCTTCAGCAGGGGGAGGTGGGTTGGTCTGTCGATCCGACTGAACTATACCTAAAGGGTATCCAGGCAATTATAAGGAGAAGAAGATGCGAGGAGAGAAACCGGTCATCGCTCAACTGAATACTGTGTTGCGGGGGCAGTTGACGGCTATAAACCAGTTTTTCCTACATGCACGGATGTTCGGGAATTGGGGACTCGAAAAGCTAAATGACCAGGATTATCACTGGTCAATCAAGGCGATGAAGCAGGCGGATAAATTGATTGAGCGGGTCCTGTTTCTAGAGGGTCTGCCCAATCTGCAGGATCTGGGCAAGTTGTTGCTGGGTGAGGATGTGCAGGAGATGCTGCAGGGAGACCTGTCGCTGGTATCGGGTCTGCGCACGGATCTGCAAGGGGCAATCGCCCTGTGTGAAGCGGAGCAGGATTTTGTCTCGCGTGATCTCTTGGAGGATATTCTGGAGGCGGAAGAGGCGCATATCGATTGGCTGGAGAGTCAGCTTTGGCTGATTACCCATACCGGCCTGGAGAATTATCAACAATCTATGACCGCGTAAGGCAGATCTTGGATAGGAGAGAATAATGAAGGGTAATCAACGGGTTCTGGAACAGTTGCAGCAGCTTTTGGCCGGCGAACTGGCGGCCAGGGATCAATATTTCATCCATTCTCGCATGTACGATGATTGGGGATTGCACAAGCTCTACGAGCGCATCGACCATGAGATGGCGGATGAAACCGGGCATGCGGATAGCCTGATCAAGCGTATCCTGTTCCTGGAAGGGGTGCCGGATCTCTCGGTGCAGGATGGGTTACAGGTTGGCCATACGGTACCGGAGATGCTGCAAAATGACCTGGACGTAGAGTATCGCGTGGTTGCCGCCTTGAGAAAGGCTATTGCCATCTGCGAAGAGGAGCGGGATTACCAGACCCGCGAGATCCTGGAGGTTATGCTGGATGACACGGAAGAAGATCACGCCTACTGGCTGGAAAAACAGCTTGGTCTTATCAAGCATATCGGGCTGGAGAACTACCTCCAATCACAAATGGGGGAGCTTGAGGGATAATGCTGCACGTGTACCGCGATACGCCATGGCGTGTTGGGGTTTGAGTCGGTGCTCTAACCGTTATGAAACCTTAGGGTAATTGTACTTATTTCTATATATTGCTTAAAGCATTGATATTTTTGAGTCATTGACTCAAATGACTCTTTGATTATTTCCCATCTGCCGGTTATATAATGGGGCTCTAATGAAGTTTTGAAGGAGTAAACCGGTGCAGCAGAAATTTGAACAAGCCATGGCGCTGTTTGATCAGGCGAACAGTGAGGATCCCAATCGGATAACAGTAGATGGGAAAGAGTGGCCAAAAGAGTTGCTCTATTCCCATCGTATGTCTGAAATGTTGTCGCGTTATGCGCCGGATACAGATGATGCCATGAGACTGGCGATTCATGCCCAGCACATCCAGCGCTGGAAAACACCCCGGGATTCCTATCCGGAGGGGCGCCAGGGTTATTTTCAGTGGCGTACCGGCCTGTATAAGTTCCACGCCGAGACGGCGGGGCGCCTGATGGCCGAAGCGGGCTATGACGAAGCGAGTATCGAGCGGGCCAAAAAAGCAGTAGGCAAAAAAGCCTTAAAGGTGAACCCGGATAGTCAATTGCTGGAAGATGTGGCGGATCTGGTATTCATCGAGCACTACATGTTGGAGTTCGCCGAAAAGCACCCCGAATACAGCGAAGAGAAGTGGCTCGACATCATCCGCAAAACCTGGGCAAAGATGTCCACGGCGGCCCAGGAGTTCGCCCTCTCCGGGGCGCTGAAGCTGCCGGAACCGCTCGTCCCCCTGATCCAGAAGGCGATCAGCGGAAAATAGATTTTGTTACCCGGCTTGCCAGGCTACCTGGCGGGGATGGGGTTGGATCCTGTACCCCTATGCTATAGTTCGCTTTTGTCATTTACTGTTAGAGAGTCAAACGATGGAGATAATAAAAAAGGTCATTTTGCTGGGTGTCGTAGGGATGATGCTAATAGGGTTAGCTGGCTGTGCGCCCGAAGTGGGCAGTGAAAAATGGTGCGCCAATATGAAGGAGAAACCGAAGGGCGACTGGAGCGCCAATGAGGCGGCCGATTTTGCCAAACATTGCGTCTTTAAATAACTAACGTACAAATGAAGGCGGGCGAGGATGCTTCCTTGCCCGCCTCATACTTACTGGTGTGGTGAATTTAAAAGCGGAGTCGCCGGCTGGCTTCACATCAATCCACCGGGTAGGCGGTACTCTTGCAAACCGTGCGAATTCCAAATGCAGTCTTGATTCGAGCCACACCGGGTAGGCTGGAGAGGTGGTGCTTATGCAACCGTTCATAGTCGGCTGTACCGGCCGCAGCGACCCGTAGCAGGTAATCCGCTTCACCGGTCATCAGATAACACTCCATAATCTCGGGATTTCGCCGTACAGCCGTTTCAAAGGCCTCCTGGCACTCCACGCTCTGGCTATTCAATGTGATCTCCACAAAGATGGTCGTCGACCTGCCAATGGCGGCGGGATCCACCAGCATTACATAACCGGCAATGACCCCGCGTTCCTCCAACTGTTTGACCCGTCTTAGGCAGGCGGAAGGGGAGAGATTGATCCGTTCCGCCAATTCGGCATTGGTCAATCGCCCATCGTTCTGGAGGGTTTTAAGAATCTTCCTGTCTATCGCATCTAGTTTCATTTTCCGTATATTATGCTAATAAAATTAAAATAATAAGAATATAATTGTGTAAATATTAACCTTATAGCTTGAATTTGCAAGCACTTGTTAATGGCTTTCACGTAAGCTTTCCCCAGTTTATCCACTTCATCACTGGAGCTGAAATACATGAAAGTCATCATTCTTGGCGGCGGCGTTATCGGGGTAACCAACGCTTACTATCTGGCTCGGGAAGGTCATGATGTGACAGTCATCGATCGCCAGCCGGAAGCGGCGATGGAGACCAGTTTTGCCAATGCGGGCGAAGTGTCCCCCGGTTACTCCGCGCCTTGGGCGGCTCCGGGTATTCCGTTGAAAGCCATTAAGTGGTTGATGATGAAGCACAGTCCGTTGGTGATTCGTCCGCAGCTGGATCCGGCTATGTGGTCCTGGAGTCTGCAGATGTTGCGCAATTGTACCAGCGCACGCTACGAGCAGAACAAGGGACGCATGGTGCGATTGGCCGAATACAGTCGCGACGCTATCAAACTATTGCGCGCGGAGACCGGTATTCAGTATGACGAACGCAGCCGCGGTACCCTGCAGATGTTCCGTACCCAAAAGCAGTTGGATGCCGCCCAGACCGATATGGCCATTCTTGACCGCTATGGCGTTCCCTATGAACTGTTGGATCGTGAAGGGTGCCTCTCTGTAGAGCCGGGCCTGGTTCATGTAAAGGAGAAGGTTGCCGGCGGCCTACGCCTGGTTAATGACGAAACGGGTGACTGCTTTATGTTCACTCAGGCGCTTGCCAAGGAAGCGGAGCGGCTAGGCGTAGAGTTCCGGATGGGCGTCAATATACGTCGTTTGCTTACGGAAGGACGGCAGATCAGCGGCGTAGAGACCGATACCGGCATCATTAGCGGTGACAGCTATGTGATGGCGCTGGGAAGCTATTCGCCACTGTTGCTGAAGGCGGTTGGCATCAAGGTACCGATCTATCCGGTCAAGGGTTATTCGATTACCTTGCCGATTGTGGATGCGGAATTGGCGCCGGTCTCTACCATTATGGATGAGACCCACAAGGTAGCCATTACACGCTTGGGCAGCCGTATCCGGGTGGCTGGCACAGCCGAGCTGGCCGGTTACAACCTAAACCTGGATGAACGCCGGGGTGAGACGGTGAAGCATGTTGTATCCGATCTGTTCCCCAAAGGGGGGGATCTTTCCAAAACTGAATTCTGGTGCGGATTGCGACCCATGACGCCGGACGGTACCCCCTGTGTTGGGGCGACACCACTCTCCAATCTTTATCTCAATACCGGGCACGGTACGCTCGGCTGGACCATGGCATGTGGTTCCGGAAGGTTGTTGACCGATCTGATCACTCATAAACGTCCCGATATCGATACCGAAGGACTCTCCATTGACCGCTATGCGGCTTAACGTTTACAGGTAACATCATGATGAATGCGATTCAAACCAGAGAGGCACCGGCGGCCATCGGACCATACTGCCAGGCGATGCAGATTGAGGGGTTGGTTTATACCTCAGGGCAAATACCGCTGACAGCAGCCGGTGAGTTGGTGCAGGGGGATATCCAGGTGCAGGCACGACAAGTATTCAAAAATCTTCGCGCTGTACTGGCGGAAGCGGGAACTTCTCTGGACCGGGTAATCAAAACCACGGTTTTTCTTCAGGACCTGAATGACTTTGGCCAGCTTAATGCGGTTTACGCAGAAGAGTTTGGCGATCATAAACCGGCCCGTTCAACCATTCAGGTGGCCCGTCTACCGGTTGATGCCAAAGTTGAAATAGAGGTGATCGCAAAGATCTAGTGTGGCCTTTACCACCTTTTTCCCTTACATGCCGGGACCTGAATGGATGTCGTTCCGGATTCCGGCATGTGATGGGTGGTCAAGTTTGTCAGACAGTACGAAGAGACAGCGTTATCTATTCGCTTTTTAACGCTATGGTCAACCGCGACACGGTTTGTTGCACCGTTTTGTAGGCGGACTCAATCTGTAGGACAACAGATCTGTTTTCTTTATCCAACAGCAGTGAAAGGCAGGTATGGTGGTAACTGTTCAGGGCCTGTATCAATTCGTCCAGTAGACGATCTGGCTCTGCTCTTTCGGTAAGGTTTGAGTGGATTTCATCCAGCAATTCGACAGCCGCCGCACGCATGATGGGCCTGACCTTGGCGGTGGCTTTTTCTATTGCCTGAAGCGGTCCGCTTTTCTCCATCTCCACTCCCCGAAGTAGAAATTTCTGGCCGATTTTCAGATCGCGGAATTTCATATTTTGTACCCGATTCTCCGTTGCTGATTATTACAAATACCCAGTATTTTACCTTGTAAAATGCAAAACATGGTGTTTACTTTAATCAATTAATATCGGCGAAAAATATTGATGAAAGTCAAGAAAAATAGAGGTTGCGACTCATAAAGAAAAGCGTTCCCGGCTTTTTGTTGTTTTCCATGGTTTTTTTGATGTTTTCAGTTGCAGTGGTGAATAACCCTAACTAGAGTATGCCGACTTTTATGCATAACTCAGTCGCAATACCTCACTATGGATCATTTTGACCAGGCGCACATACTGCTCGCAGGACCAGCAGAGACCGCAAACGAGTTTTTCAATCGAGCCGCTCAGGCAATCGCCGTTGCTACCAAATGTCGTTGGGGTGGCGTCGGCTTCAGCAAGCCGGACAGTTCCGATCTTGAAGTGGTGGCGATTTGGGATGACGGCAAACCAGGGAAGCCTTTCGCTTTTAATATAGCTGGCTCCCCTTGTGAATTGGTTTATCGGGCTGCACCCGACAATGTCCATATCTATTACGCCGAAGATCTTCAAGATACTTTTTCTTCCTGTGAATTATTAAAAGCGCTGGGTGCTGAGAGTTACCGGGGGCAGGCGTTTTACGGTGAGGACCAGCGGGCGGTTGGGCATATCTTTGCCTTGGATGACAAACCACAGAATGATCGTCCCGAAATCCGTTTCTTTTTTGAATTATTGAGTCAGCGAATTAGTGCGGAATACCGCCGCTTCAATCAGCAGGATGTGTTACGTCGTTACTCTAATATGGTGGCGATTACGCGGAACTTTATGTCGTTTGTCGATAAGAAATACACTTATCTGGCAGTGAGTCAGGGTTACGTCGACACCTTTGGCGGGTCGCACGAAAATCTAATCGGAAAAAAGGTCCATGATGTTCATGGAGAAGCGCTGTTTCAATCGGTGCTGAAACCGTTGCTGGATAGTAGCTTTCAGGGAGAGAGTATCAATACCCGGCACTGGATTTACCCTCCCGACAAATCACCCAAGTATGTCGACGTGTGGCAGACCCCCTATATTGAGGAAGATGGCACCATCAGCGGAGCGGTGGTCAGTGGCCACGACATCACACCTCAAAAGAAAATCGAAGAGACGCTGCAGAAACTCTCCTTGGCCATTACCCATAGTCCGGTACTGACAGTCATTACTGATCCCAACGGCGTAATCGAATATGTCAGCCCTATTGTAGAAAAAATTACTGGCTATCGACCGGAAGAGGTGATCGGCAAGACTCCTAGGCTGTTTAAGTCCGGCAGGACGGACCGGGCCATCTATCGGGAACTGTGGCATGCCATCAAAAGCAAACAACCCTGGCACGGTGAACTGGAGAACCGGCGCAAGAATGGCGAATATTATTGGGAGAGTATATCTATCTCTCCGGTGCTGAATGATCACGGTGAGCTGTCTGCCTTTGTTGGCATCAGTATGGATATCTCAGAGCGTAAGCAGATGGAGCAGCAGCTCAAGGAAATGGCTTCAACCGATCCGCTGACAGGTATATTCAACCGGCGCCACTTTATGCAAGAAGTGGAGTCCCAGCTCGCTTACTCAAAGCGCTATGGGACACCTCTGGCTTTTATGGTGATCGATATCGACCATTTTAAGCAGCTCAACGATAGTGGTGGCCATGCTTTGGGTGACGAGGCAATACTGCAATTTACCGCCGTGACCAGGGAGACGATACGGGTGGTAGATATTTTCGGCCGTATGGGTGGGGACGAATTTGCTATCGCCATGCCGGATACCGATACTAAAGCAGCGCGGGTATTGGCCGAACGTTTGAGAGAAAAGATCAGCCATCTGACCATTGCCAACGACCTCCATTCCACTCGGATGACCATTAGTATCGGGTTGTCCGCTTTTACCGGCAATGGCCAGAGCGATGAGTCGGTCAATACCCTGATGCACCAGACAGATAGAGCTCTGTACAAGGCGAAGCGGGCGGGTAGAAACCAGATCGGTACGGTATAATCGAGCGAATTGCTCAATTATACTAAGCGCAGAGTCCCCGTATAATCGTTAAGCAGATAAATTGATTTACCCGATGTCAGACCGACAAATTCCCTCCATTGCAAACCGATACCGACAGGATCAGGCGATACTGTTGTGCGACAGTTTTTACCGCTTGACCGGTAGAAAATTGACTGATGCTCCGGAGGAGTCAGTGGGCGAAGCCCTTTTTTTCGCGCCCTTTGCCGTGGTATCCCATGATACCGCTACCGATCCTATCTTCAATTACGCCAATCAGACCGCCCTGGCACTGTTTGAAATGAACTGGGAACAGTTCACGGCGTTGCCCTCCCGCCATTCGGCGGAACAGCTGCAGCAGGAGGCGCGCGAACGGCTGCTGCATCAGGTGACGACGCAGGGTTATATCGATGACTACACGGGGATCCGCATCTCCCGTACCGGTAAGCGGTTTTTTATTCAGCGCGCCACTGTGTGGAATCTTGATCGACAGGGCATAGCTTGCGGTCAGGCCGCCATGTTCAAAGAGTGGTCACCGGTTCAGTAATCGATGCCGATTCTTCACTGTTAAAAGCTTTAACAATTTCGTAACAGGGCACATAGTCGCCCTTGACTTTCATACGCCCTTGACGGGCAAATGAAGTTAGTAACTCATCCATGGCGTTCATCAATTCCGGTTCTCCCTTTATCTGGAACGGCCCGTGTTCGCGAATGGCATTGACACCCTGTTCCTTGACGTTACCGGATACGATCCCCGAGAGGGCTCGCCGCAGATTGGCCGCCAGTACTTGTGTGGGTAAGTCGCGGGACAGCTGTAATTTAGCCATGGCGTCGTGATCCGGTATAAAGGGCTCCTGGAATTCCCCCTCGATGTGCAGCGACCAGTTGTAGTGAAACGAGTCATCGTGTTGACGTCGTTCCCGGGTGACATGCATCAGGGAGTCGTTGACCTGTTTGGCTACCAGGCCAGGATTGCCGATGACTTTTCTGACCAGGTTCAATGCAGTACTGCCCAGTGTCATCTCGATGAACCGGGTCACCGAATCAAAGTAACTGCCGGATGACTCGGGGCCGGTGAGGAAGATTGGCAGTTCAATATCCTGGTTTTCCGGATGCGACAGCACGCCAAGCACAAAGAGTAGCTCCTCCATGGTGCCGACCCCGCCGGGGAAAATGACCAGTACGTGCCCCAAGCGGATAAAGGCTTCGAGACGTTTCTCGATATCCGGCATCACGATCAGTTCATTGACAATGGCGTTGGGTGCTTCGGCCGCGATGATGCCCGGTTCGGTCAAGCCGATATGCCTCCCCTTGGTGTGCCGCTGTTTGGCATGGGCGATGGCGGCCCCTTTCATGGGGCCTTTCATAGCGCCGGCTCCGCAGCCGGTGCAGATATCGATACCACGCAACCCAAGGTAATAACCGATCTCCTTGGTATAGTCGTACTCTTCCACCGGAATGGCATGGCCGCCCCAACAGACCACGGTATTGGGTTTCTTCCCGGGGTGGAAGGCACCGGCGTGGCGAAGCCGGTAGAAGATCTCATGGCTGATCTGCATGTTGGGCGAGAGATGCTTATGATTGCTGGTGGTGTCGCGCAGGTAGAGGATATCGCGTAGTACCGAGAACAGGTGGTAGCGGATACCTTCAATCAGTTGGTCGTCAACGAACGCCTCCGCCGGGGCATTGGCCACTTCCAATACAATGCCCTGGTGGCGTTCCCTGACCTGGATGTCAAAATCCGGATACATGGACATCAACTCTTCACAGTTATCCACCTGGGAGCCTGAGCTGAGCACGGCTAATGCGCATTTGCGGAACAGTTTGTGTAAGCCGGTACCGGTGACATCCCGCAGTTGTTCGATTTCCCGGCGGGAGAGTACAGCCATGTGTGATGCGGGGCGGATAGTGCTGTTGACTACTTTGTGAAATAGAGTTTCTTTTAACATGGTACATCCTGGTATGGGCCGGCATTATCCAGCCACGAAATATTGGCGCTGTGTGGACGCATGAATCCGTCAAAGGGTTGTGTTATTCAGGTGAATACACGCTGCCTGGAGCGGATTTTGTATCCCGTTTTTTATTGTGAGTAACTTAAGCATAGTCGATACGGTAATCGTCGTCCGGGTTTGATGGGGGGATGACGATTAACCCAGCTTAGCTGCTCTGGCTTACAGAAATATGAATGGGTTTCTTGGGGAGGTGCGATCGTGACCTATTGGCTGAGCCGCTTCATCCCTCGTTCAAGCCCCTCCAGGGTGAGTGGAAACATGCGGTCCATCATGATTTCACGAATCAGCTGGATCGAATGGATATAGGGCCATTGATGTTCGGGTTGTGGATTGATCCAGATAGCGTTGGGATAGGCTTCCAGCAAACGCCCCATCCAGACCATACCGGTCTCTTGATTCCAGTGCTCCACCGATCCGCCGGCATAGGTCACTTCATAGGGGCTCATGGTCGCATCACCGACGAAGATGAGTTGATAATCCGAGCTGTAGGTGTGAATGACATCCCAGGTGGAGAGGGGCTCGGAGCGACGGCTGCGATTGTCTTTCCAGACGGCCTCATAGACGCAATTGTGAAAATAGAAATGCTCCAGATGTTTGAATTCCGAGTGGGCGGCTGAGAACAGCTCTTCGCATATCTGGACATGGTCGTCCATGGAGCCGCCGACATCGATAAACAGCAGCACCTTGGCCTTATTGTGTCGCTCGGGAACCATTTTCAGATCCAGCATGCCGCCATGATGGGCGGTTGAGCGTATGGTGGCGTCGAGGTCCAGCTCTTCAGGTGCGCCGCTGCGGGCAAATCGGCGCAGTCGCTTCAACGCCACTTTGATATTGCGCGTACCCAGCTCAACCGAATCATCCAGGTTGCGGAATTCACGTTTATCCCAGACCTTGACCGCCTTGCGGTGGCGCGAATGCTGCTGGCCGATTCGGATGCCTTCCGGATTATAGCCATAGGCGCCGAAGGGAGAGGTGCCGCCGGTGCCGATCCACTTACTGCCGCCTTGATGCCTTGCCTGCTGCTCTGCCAGACGCTTTTTCAGTGTCTCCATCAGTTTTTGCCAACCCATGGCATCCAGCTTTTTCTTCTCTTCCTCGCTGAGGTATTTTTCCAGTTGTTTGCGCAGCCACTCTTCCGGGATCTCCGCGGTGATCGTGCCGTCAGTATTGTTAACGCCCTTGAAATAGCTGCCGAATGCCTGGTCAAAGCGATCGAACAGTCGCTCGTCCTTGATCAGGCAGGTGCGGGAGAGATAGTAGAAATCATCCACACTGGAGAAAATGACTTGCGCTTCCATGGCGGCGAGCAGATCCAGGAATTCCCGGATGGTGATCGGTAAACCGGACTCTTTCAGGTGATAAAAGAACTCGACCAGCATGGTGGTTCAGGAGCGGCTACGGCGATGCATAAAGGCGAGCCGTTCAAACAGGTGGATGTCCTGTTCGTTTTTCAGCAGCGCACCGTGCAGTGGCGGGATGGCCTGTCGTTGGTCGCCGCTGTACAACGCCTCCGGCGGGATTTCCTCCGCCATCAACAGCTTCAGCCAGTCCAACAGTTCCAAGGTCGAGGGTTTCTTCTTAAGGCCGGGCACTTCACGCAGTTCAAAAAATACCTCCAGGGCCTGCTGTAGCAACTGCTTTTTCAGGTCCGGATAGTGCACCGCAGACGATCTGCTCCATGGTCTCTTTATCGGGAAAGCGGATATAGTGGAAGAAGCAGCGACGCAGAAACGCATCCGGCAACTCCTTCTCATTATTGCTGGTAATGATAATGAGCGGCCGCTGTTTTGCCTTGACCAGTTGCTGGGTTTCATAGACATAAAACTCCATGCGGTCGAGCTCACGGAGCAGGTCGTTGGGAAATTCGATATCCGCTTTGTCCACCTCGTCGATTAGCACCACGGAATGGCCATCATGGGCAAAGGCATCCCACAATTTACCCTTGACGATATAGTTGCCGATATCGTGTACCCGGTCGTCACCCAGTTGTGAATCCCGCAGCCTGGAGACCGCGTCATACTCGTACAGCCCGTGCTGCGCCTTGGTGGTGGATTTGATGTGCCATTGAAACAGCGGTTGATTTAGCGCCTTGGCGACTTCCTCTGCCAGCATGGTCTTACCGGTGCCCGGTTCTCCCTTGATCAGCAGCGGACGCTCAAGCTGAATGGCGGCGTTCACGGCCAGCATCAGGTCATCGGTGGCCACGTAGGTATCTGTTCCAGTAAATCGCATATCGGTTTCCGAGTGGTTTGCTACGTTATTGCGCGTATTCTCCAATAAACTCGTTTCAATTGAAATAAATGTTCCAATTTCCGGGGTGCTTATCCTGGACTTGACGTTCTATATACGTTCTCTGTATGATCTTCCTGAACTTGGCGAAACCGATAGCCATACGATACGGATTCGTTGGGATCGCCAGTTTTCTCACTCACCCGGTTGTCAGGGAACATCAGTGGGTGAAGCTTCGTTCAGATACAGCGCAAGGTGAAGAGACTATGGCCGTTATTGCAATGTGGAAATGTGATCGGGACAACAGCATGTTCGAAAATAGAAAAGAGGCGGATGCCCATGACCGAATGCTGGAACTGGGCGAACAGTTCTCGCGTCTGCTGGAGCAGGTTATCCCGCAAGTGGATGAGAAGGCAGCCGAAGAGTTCGGTTTGGTGCTGGCTCGGAACAAGGAGTTGATCATTCAGGCGTGCAAAGGTAAACCGGAAGTGATGTCCGAAATTGCCCTGCAGGATGACAAGGTTACCCGGCTAGCGGCTTCACGCTGACAGTTACGGAAGTCGGTAGCAACGCGACATTCCCCCATACCCACTCGCTACCGGCTTCCACCTATCTGCGGTATAGTCACGGCAGGTAAAACACGACAGTAGATGGCGTTACGGATCCGCGGATGGTTTGTCGCTCGCCCTGTCTTCAGCAGCCATAGCTTTATCAGGCAATATGAGCGAGTTCGCAGAGATCATCTTACGCTCCGGCAAGGCAGGCGTTGAGCTTGCTTTTTTTGTTTTTCTACCCGTCATGGTGGTGATGCTCACCTTTATGCGCTTGCTGGAGGCGAAAGGGGGGTTGGAGTGGATGACGACACGCCTGTCTCCGCTATTGCGTCCGTTCGGCCTCCCCGATCTGGGGATCTTTGCCCTGATTCAGATCCTTTTTGTCAGTTTTGCCGCACCGGTGGCCACCCTGGCGATTATGGACCGGTCCGGTACTTCCAGCCGGCATATCGCCGCTTCTCTGGCCATGGTGCTGGCTTGTGCACAGGCCAATGTGGTCTTCCCCATGTCAGCGGTGGGTCTCAATGGTTTAGCCACCATTCTGATTTCAGCGATTTGTGCGGTGCTGGGAGCCACGGCTACTTACTACCTGTTTGCCCGCCGTTTGAGCGACCAAGAGCAGCTCCCCGAACCGAAACCAGAGCATCCACTGGCGGACGACACCTTGAGTGTGTTGACGGTGATAAACAGGGCTGGACGCGAGGCGATCGAAATATCTGTCGGTGCCGTACCGATGTTGATATTGGCGTTACTGTTGGTGAACCTGTTGCGAAGTGCCGGTGCGGTTGATCTGTTGGAACCTCTGCTGGCGCCGGTTTTTTCACTGTTTGACCTACCGCCGGCTGCGCTACTTCCGATCGTGACCAAATTTATTGCCGGGGGCACCGCCATGATGGGGGTGACCATGGAGTTTGTACAGAGTGACCTCATCACGCTATCGGGACTGAATCGGTTGGCCGGCTTTATGATTCATCCTTTTGATATCGTGGGTATTGCGATTCTTATCTCGGCCGGTCCACGTGTCGTGGCGGTGCTACGTCCGGCACTCTACGGCGCCGTACTCGCCATCACACTCAGAGCCGTCTTGCACGGCTTGATTTTCTGATATCGGTAGAAGTCCGTTATCGTTGATCAATCGACCACCTGTGTGGTAGTGGTCATATTGTCCGGTTGCCCTGTAATTCCACATCGCGTATAAGCGGTAGCAGTCTAATCAGGGCCCATTGTTATTATGAATGTTGTATTTTTTTTCTTGGTGTTTGTCGCCTTTGTGACGGCGGCCTGGCGGCAGCTCAGCCTGCCCACCGGCGATATCAGTCCGATGGATGCACTTTCCAAGGCGATGATTGATTCGGCAACCGGTGCCGTTGAGCTGGCATTGGGCCTGGTTGGCGTGATGGCGCTTTTTCTCGGTTTGATGAAGATTGCCGAGCAGGGTGGGATGTTGACCATCCTGGCCCGTTTGATTCGTCCTCTGATGGTCAGGTTGTTTCCTGATGTACCGGCCGATCACCCCGCCATGGGGGCGATGATTTTGAATATGTCGGCCAATATCCTGGGTTTGGGCAATGCCGCCACACCGTTCGGTATCAAGGCGATGCAGGAGCTCAACCGCCTGAATCCCTGTAAGGGCACTGCAACCGACTCGATGGTGCTGTTTCTGGCTATAAACACCTCAAGTATTACGCTGTTGCCTACCGGGGTGATTGCCCTGCGGGCATCGGCGGGATCGGCTGATCCCGCCGGTATCCTGCCAACGACGCTTTTTGCCACGCTCTGCTCAACCTTGGCTGCGATCCTGGCCGTTAAGGCTTACCGGCGCTTTTTTCCGCTCTCCCGGAGTCAGGATGATCAGGATACGAAGGCAGTAGGTGAGGATGAGACTGCATCCGGGGTTTCGCTGTTGGATGACGGGGGGGAGGGATATCCGGCATGGGTATCTCTGTCGGCATTGATCGGTTTTCTATTACTGATACCGCTGACCGTACTCTATGGGCAGATCCTCTCTCCCTGGATCCTGCCAGGCTTGATGTTGGGTTTTCTGCTGTTTGGTGTGGTGCGTAAGGTGCCGATCTATGAAAGCTTTGTCGACGGGGCCAAGGATGGTTTCCAGGTGGCGCTGAAAATTATCCCTTACCTGGTGGCGATTTTGGTAGCGGTCGGGATGTTTCGGGCGAGCGGTGCGATGGAGTGGATGGTAAGCCAGATCGGCCAGCTGACCGGCTTATTTGGATTGCCTGCCGAAGCGCTTCCCATGGCATTGTTGCGACCCCTATCCGGTTCGGGGGCCTATGGTGTCATGGCGTCGATCATCAATGATCCGGCTATCGGTCCGGACAGCTATGTGGGGTATCTGGTTTCGACCCTGCAGGGATCCACTGAAACCACTTTCTATGTGCTCGCCGTCTATTTCGGTGCGGTTCAGGTGAGACGCATCCGCCATGCCCTGGCGGCCGGATTGACCGCCGATCTGGTCGGTGTGATCGCCACGGTGGCGGCCGTTTCGTTTCTCTATGGTTAGAATGGGCTGATGCTGCACATCTCCAACAGCGTGACGATTGCCGATAATGAGATCGAATTTTCAGCTATTCGTGCCCAGGGTGCGGGCGGGCAGAACGTCAACAAGGTTTCGACTGCCATTCACCTCCGATTTGATATTCGGGCTTCATTGTTGCCGGCTTTCTATAAAGAGCGGTTACTCATTTTTAAGGATCAGCGTATCTCCAAAGAGGGGGTTGTGATTATCAAGGCGCAACGTTTTCGCAGTCAGGAGAAGAACCGAGAAGAGGCGCTGCTACGTCTGAAAGAACTGATCCTCTCAGCGACACGTATACAGAAAACACGCAAACCCACCCGGCCAAGTAAAAATTCGCAAAAGCGACGCCTGGAGAGTAAAGAGAAACGTGGCCGCATCAAGGCCCTGCGAGGCCGGGTAGAGGATTGACCCCGATTCAATAGTATGTGTCCGCAATAGTTGATTTAGCGCAAGCCCAGTGTGTCGACTACTATTTTCAACAGAGGATATGGCGCAGTATATCCGTTTGATAAGTGAATAAAGCAGGGGGTGGTACGTGAGCCGCAAAAAGAGAGTCCATCACAATAGTGAAAAAAATAAAGATGCGATCCCCTATGTTGAAGAGTCGCTGGATGAAGTGACAGACGCCCCTATCAAGAAGATCAAGAATTCAGTTTATGAGAAAGAGCTGTTTCGGCTGCAGTTGGAACTTGTCAAGCTGCAGGCGTGGATCGCGCAAGAGAAGCTTAAGGTCGTCGTGATCTTTGAAGGCCGCGATGCGGCCGGGAAAGGCGGAGTGATCAAGCGTATTACCCAACACTTGAATCCACGCATCTGCCGAGTGGTCGCACTACCGGCACCGACGGAACGGGAGACCAGTCAATGGTATTTTCAACGCTATGTCTCCCACTTGCCAGCCGGCGGCGAGATGGTGCTGTTTGACCGCAGCTGGTACAACCGGGCGGGTGTTGAGCGGGTGATGGGGTTCTGTGACAACGAAGAGTACAGTGAATTTCTCCGTTCTTGTCCGGAATTTGAGCGGATGCTGGTACGTTCCGGAATTATTCTTCTCAAATACTGGTTTTCTGTATCGGATGAAGAGCAGGAACGGCGCTTCCAGAGTCGTCTGGAAGAGCCGCACAAACGTTGGAAATTGAGTCCGATGGACCTGGAGTCCCGCTCGCGTTGGGTAGAGTATTCCCGTGCCAAGGATATGATGTTTGCGCACACGGATATCAAGCAGGCCCCTTGGTTTGTCGTTAAGTCCGACGTCAAAAAACACGCTCGACTCAACTGTATCTCCCACCTTTTAAGCATGATCCCCTATAAGGACCTGACCCCGAAAGAGATTGTCCTGCCAAAGCGCAAGGACAGCCTGGGTTATGTGCGCCCGCCAATGTCGGATCAAACCTTTGTACCGGAAATTTACCCCTGAGAGCGTGTTGCTAGGCGCGCTTCTTGAGCACTCAGCTTGACTATCCGTGCAGGGTTGCGGATCACCAGGTAGACCCCGTAGGCGGTCAGGCTGATACCGGCAACGCCCCAGGCTGTCAGCCGCTCATCGAACAAAATCCAGGCAATTACGGCGGTCACGGGTGGGGTCAGATAGAAATAGGCCGCCACTTTGGTGGCTTCACCCTCCCTGATCATCAGCATCAACAGGAGGATGGCGCTCAGCGATAGACCGAATACCAGCCACAACAGTGCGGCGATAAACTGGGGTTGCCAGTCTATTTCGCGGGTCTCGAACAGATAGGCGAGCAGGCTCATGATGAGGGCGTTCGCCAGGTACTGGTAAAAGGTGCCGGTCAGCAGATCGATCTTGGCGCAGAAACGTTTTTGAAACAGTGTGCCGATAGTGATACCGAATAGCGCCATTAAGGCGAACAGCAGTGAGACATAACTGAATTGCAAAGCATGGCTGCTGGCTTTTCCCAGCAGTAATACCATCGCTACACCACAGATACCCAACAGTAGGCCGGCCAACTGTTTTTTGTTGACTTGATTGTCCATCCAGATCCAGGCGATCAGTGCAGTCAGGATCGGTTGCAGGCCTACCAGAAGGGAGGCCAGACCGGCCGCCATCCCGGCATTGATAGCGGCGAAGACCCCGCCCAAATAAGCCGCGTGTACCAGTGAACCGACCAGCATGGAGTGCAGTGCTCCCTGCGGGGAGGGCCATTTGGGTTTGTAGAAGCGGATCAGAACCAGGAATACCCCCAGGGTGATGTACATACGCAGCGCGAGGACGGTAAAGGGTTCTGCATAGGGCAAGGCGTATTTGGCGCCTATAAAACCGGTTGCCCATAACAGGACAAACAGAATGGGGATCCAGCGCAACAGCTGTGGTGAAGGCATCGTCGAATTCCAGGTCGGTAAAGCTTGAATATAGATGGCTGGCCGCAGCACACATAGGGGCAGATCCATGTAAAAACATAGGGTACAGATCTGCTGTTTGTTTAAATATTTACATATGTGTATGGTTGTACCCGGTTGCCTCTGATAAAGCCAAAGATGGATTTAATCAGCGTGTCCCTCGTTTGGTGGCGCAAATATTCGCCGCAAAGGAATCGGTTCGATGCATCTCTATCAGCAGCTTATGAGCCATATACAGGATCAGATCCGCGTCGGTGTGTACCGACCGGGACAGATTCTGCCATCGATTCGGGAGTTGGCGCAGCAACGTGCGGTCAGCCGCAATACCGTTGTTCAGGCCTATGATCGTCTGGCCGAAATGGGGTTGATCGCTTCCCGGGACCGCACCGGATTTTATGTTTTGACACCCCACGTCCGGGTGGCGGAATCGGTAAAAACAATCAATGAGTTGATGCCGTCAACCCCAGGCCATGATCACTTGGCTTTTTCGGTGGTACGTTCGGCCGGATCCAGTCAGTTGGCGCCACTCGGCAGTGCTCACCCCAGCGGTGAATTTCCGGCACTTCAGTCGTTTCGGCGAATTTATAATCGACAACAGCGTATTGCCCGTCGGGAAGAGGTGAAGCTCACCCAATATGAGGTGCCGCCGGGGCATGCTGGGTTGCGTCGACAATTGGTCAGGCATATGGCGCGTTCGGGGGCGATTGTAGACCCGGAAGAGATCGTGGTCACCAACGGTTGTCAGGAAGCGCTAAGCCTGGCGCTGCAGACCCTGACACAACCGGGTGACATCGTGGCCATTGAATCTCCCGGGTTCTACGGCACGCTGCAGTGTCTGGAGGTATTGGGGTTGCAGATTCTGGAGATTCCCTCCGACCCGCTGTACGGTATCAACCTGGATCTACTGGAACAGGCATTGGCGCGCTGGCCGGTCAAAGTTATCTTGATTAATCCAGTATTCAATAATCCTCAGGGGCATGTGATGCCGGATGAGGCCGCCAGGCGGTTGTTGGCGTTAACCGAGCAGGCCGATTTGCCGATCATCGAAGACGATGTGTTTGGCGATATCAGTTATGAAAGTGGCCGGCCCAGAAGCGTGAGGTCTTGGGACGGTCAAGGGCGGGTACTGCTCTGTTCGTCGCTGTCAAAAAGCCTGGATTCCGATCTCAGGCTCGGTTGGGTTGCTGCGGGACGTTACAGCGAGCAACTCTGTTATCGCAAATATGTGACCACCATGGCTTGTCGAGGACAGATTCAGGCGGCTGCGGCGGAGTTCCTCTCCGGCAGTCGCTTCGGCAGGCACCTGAAGATGATCAGCCGTTGTTACCGCGAGCGGCGGGATTTCACCCTGGAAACCATCAATCGTTATTTTCCTTCACCTACCCGGGTTAATTTACCGCGAGGCGGATTCCACTGCTGGGTCGAATTGCCGGCGGTCGTCGATTCAAGCCGGCTCTATACGGAGCTGATGAAACAGGGTATTAGTGCTACGCCTGGTACGTTATTTGGTGTGCGGGGGCAGTTTGATCACTTCCTGAGAATTAACTATTCGTGTATCAATAATAATGAAAAATATACAATAATATTCAAAAAGATAGCTGATGTTATTAATGCAATTTGTGATACTGTATAGGCCAGTAATCTTAAGTCTTTGAAGTATTAAGGTCGTATTGGATGGCAAAAGAAGACGCACGCATTCCTGCCGAGATCGGTTGTCTGGATACCGAGAATCTGCGCGTGACACTGATTTCGACCGTCGGTGCCCATTGCGATGTGTGGCAAACGGCTGGCTATCACTTCGAGCGCACCAAGAATCGTGCTTTCGATATGGTGATAAAGCGCCATACATTGAGTTGTAATCCACTGGATGTGAATATTTATCGGCGTGACTACGCACTGCTAAAGGATCAGCTGCACGATATTATCCCGGAAGCGATCTTTATCCGTACCCGTATCGATGGCGAAGAGAACATGCTGGTGTTGGCGCAAGCCTTTACCCCTTGGTTCAATCTCGCCAATCCAGCAATTGCCGAAGACGCTATTCCGTTAATGGCCAAGTTACACAAGGCGAGGTTACAACTTGGCCTGTTTATTCAGACAGCCAAGGAGATCCGCCATAACCAGCAGAAAGTGATCGATCTGTACGGGTTGGATAATCTGGTTTTGGATAAAAACAAGGAGGTCCGTTATCTGGATAGCTTCGAGGTATTTTTTCACGAAGATCTGCTCTATATCATCGATGATCCCAGCGAGGACCTGCGGGAAAAAATTGATGTGTCGGTTAAACGCCTGGCTTATCTCGAGTTCCTGCTGGAGAGCGCCAACGCCCAGGCGGCAACCTTTTCCTCTTGAACTATCCGATTAGATGCCCAGCTCATCCAGCAGGCTGTCGGAATCGTTTTGATCATCGTCTTTGAGGGCTTGTGACGCAGCAGCCCGCTTGTTGGCCTCACCTTCCAGAATGTCATCGGGATCAAAATCTTCCTGCTGTTCGAAATCGTGCAACTGGATGAATTCGGTTTTATCCATGGCCAGTTCGAGATAAAAGATATTGTTTCGCTGGGTCGTGAAGGTAACGCGTCGTGCCTGCGGTCTATCGAGATTGGTATTGATCGAAAGCAGAACCTCTTTGTTGATGGTCAACATTTTTGGCTGGTTCTGATTAATCGGTGTCAACAGCTGTTTGCCCACATTACTGATAAAATCACCGATCATCTGGTTCATTAGCTCACCCAGTACATTTCCCACCTCATCCGACGTGTGGCTGACGGCCAACTCTTCGCGGGGGATGCCCATATTGGAGAGATAGGCCTGGTAGAGTTCAAGAGCGGCGGCGGCGGTGAAATTGATTACTACCAAACCGGAAAATCCACCGTCAAACAGCACAAAGCAGCCGATATCCGGCTTTAGGCAGGTACGGTTGATCTTCTGGACCATGGCCGAGTAATTAATCTCATTATGGGTGGCCGTGGAGAGCACCGAAGTAACCGATTTGCAGAGCATAACCAGAATGTCATCGGTGGAAACGATTTTTGTCTTTGCCATCGAGTAAAGCCTCGTGTTTTTCTAATTTTGTTATATAGTTAAGGATAGTTATCGACCCTTCTTCATATAACTTGACAACCTTACTGCACTCCATGACACCTCGGCAACTGATCAATGAAGCAGGCGACCTCGTTTCTCTCCCTGAGGTCTGTTTCCGCATTAATCAGTTGGCCGATGATCCCACCAGTTCCGCGCATGAAATAGGACAGGTAATCAGCCAGGATACAACATTGAGTGCGCGATTACTGAAGATTGTGAATAGTGCGTTTTACGGGTTTCCAGGACGGATCGACACCATCTCGCGGGCCATTACCATTATTGGTACCAAAGAGCTGCGGGATCTGGCTTTGATGACGGCCGCTTGTAATCTGTTTAACGGCATTCCGTCCAATTTGATCAATATGGAGCGGTTCTGGCACAGTTCACTTGCCTGCGGGGTGCTGGCGCGGCGACTGGCTGAGGCCAGTCAGGTTCTGCATCCTGATAGGCTGTTTGTCATGGGGGTATTGCATGATATTGGCCGACTGGTGATGTTTCAGCAATTGCCGGTACCGTCACGGGATATCTTGTTGATCAGCAAAGGCCGAGATGACTTGATTGTTGTTGCCGAGCGTGAAGTACTGGGTTTTACCCATGGTGATGTGGGCTATGAGTTGGCGAGTGACTGGCTTCTGCCAACCCCCATCTGCTCAGCCATTCGATGGCATCATCTGCCGGAGCAGGCGACGACCAATCTTCTGGAGTGTCAATTGATTTACATCTCCAATATTTTGGCGGATGCCCTGGTGTGGGATAGCGATCTGAAAACTGAGATGGAACGGATTCAATCCGGCAGTTGGAGTCTGACCGGCCTGACACCGGCGGTTTGTCAGCAGGCGGTATCAGAGCTTGGTAATGAAATTCGTGAGCTGTATGCAATTTTGATGGGACAGGTGCAGACCCCAAGCGCAGTGAGATCTCCCGGTCGTTAATCCCGTTGAGTTATCTAATCGATTAAACCTTTACTGCGAAACAGTGTTGCCATTTCAGGCTTGTTGGCCAGAATCTCCTCCTGTGCCAGTCCCTTCATCTCATGTGGAAATACCAGCCACTGATCGGTCTCATGGATATAGTAGTCCGGCGTTAGAGACGTCTGATTATTTGACGGTTTGTACCAAGGGGTAGCGATACGAATATTTTCAGGCATGTTGCGTCGGGTCTTTGCTTGCAGTGTATCCAGGATGGCCTGAAGGCTGAGTCCGGAGTCAAATACGTCGTCGACGATGAGCAGTGAGCTGTCCCAGTTGATATGACGAATCAGATAACCGAGACCGTGTACCCGCACCTCCTTATTTCGTTCCCCGATGCCGGTATAGGAGGAGGTGCGGATGGCGATGTGGTCGGATGGCACATCAAAATAGTCCAGGATTTCCTGAACCGCTATGCCGACAGGTGTGCCGCCGCGCCAGACGCCGACAATGAAGTCGGGTCTGAAACCACTCTGCAAAATCTCCAGGCCGAGTTGAAAGGAGTCGGTCAGCAACTGCTGGGCAGTAATGTAGTATTTATCACTCATGCTTGGGGTATCTGTCCACTTGGTGTGGCGTGAAAACTATCTGTTTTCGTCAGTGATGGCAATCACTCATCGTTTGTTTATGTGGTTCTACCACATTAATCGGCTATGTATGACAGCTGGCTCAGGCTATAGAGAATGAGCTGCAAATCACCCGGCTCGGATAGTCGGTGGTCCCCTTGTTTGATCAGCGTGAGCGTGGCGTCCTTGCTCTCCAACTGCTCACAGGTCCGGCGGCTGAAGTCCCAGGGGACATCCGGATCCTTCATGCCATGAAACAGTCGAACTGGGCAGCGGATGGGAATGGTGTTATCCAGGAGTAAATGGTTCCTGCCCTCTTCAAGCAGTTGTTGGGTGATCGGGTAGGGCTGTTGATCATCGTAATCACAGGGTATTAAAACACGCCCTCCCTGTTGCAGTTGTTGCCGTTGGCTTTCAGTAAACATCGGCATCAACAAGCGCTGGGTGAAATCGGTTGCGCAGGCGAGGGTGATCAGGGCATGTACACGGTTGGGACGGGCGAGCGTAGCCAACAGCGAAATCCAGCCACCCATACTGGATCCGATAAGGATCTGCGGGCCTTCGGTCAATTGGTCAAGCACGGTTAGCGCATCACCCAGCCACTCACCAATCGTGCCGGATTCGAAGTCCCCGCTGGATTGGCCGTGTCCCGAGTAATCGAAGCGGACAAATGCCCGCTGATGCTTGCGACACCACTGCTCAAAGGTGGTCGCTTTGATGCCTGACATATCCGACTTGAAACCACCCAGAAACAGAATGCCGGGGCCTTTGCCCTCTGTTCGACAGTAAGCGATTTGCTTTCCGTCTGGCAGATTGAGACGTTGGATTGTTCCGGAATTCATCCGTTATGTCCCATCAGTAAAAGAGGGTGATGATACGCCCCGGTTAATCGATTGCAACCGGGGCATTGGCCCGATTAATACTCACTGCGTACGCGCCGAATTGCCTGATGCCAGCCATCGAGCAGCGTGTCCCGGATGTCGGCGTTGAGCTGTGGGAGGAACTCGGCATCCTGTTGCCAATTCTGCTCCAGATCGTCAAAGGAGTTAAATACACCGCAATGCAGGCCAGCCAGGTAGGCGGCTCCAAGCGCCGTTGTTTCGGTCTGGACCGGTCTCTGTACCGGCAGGTTGAGAATATCGGCAAGAAACTGGCATAGCCAATTGTTCTTGACCATACCGCCATCCACACGCAGTTGAATGGGCTGCACGCCATCATCGCTCATCGCCTGAAACAGATCGTGGGTTTGATAACACACCGACTCCAGCGTGGCCCTGACGATCTCCTTGATGCCGGTGGCACGTGTCAGGCCAAGTAATGCGCCACGTGCATCGGCATCCCAGTGAGGAGCGCCCAGTCCGGTGAAGGCAGGTACCAGGTAGACGCCCTGATTATGTTCCAGTGCTGTGGCGATGGCTTCCGTCTCTTCGGCTGTTTTAATCAAGCCTAAGCCATCCCGCAACCACTGTACGGCGGCTCCGGCCACAAAGATGGACCCTTCCATGGCGTAACTCACTTTCCCGTCCAGTCGATAACCGATGGTTGAGAGAAGCTTATTGTTGGAGCTGACGGCGTGTTCTCCGGTATTCATCAATACAAAGCAGCCGGTTCCATAGGTGCTTTTGATCATTCCTGGCTGAAAACAGGCCTGGCCAAAGGCGGCCGCCTGCTGATCACCGGCCATTCCGCAGACAGTGAGCGATTCACCCAGCAACTCTCGGTCGGTTGTGCCGAAATCTGCCGAACAATCCTTCACATCAGGGAGCAGCGATGCCGGTATATCCAGCAGTGCCAGCAGTTCATCGTCCCAGTGATTCTGGTGGATATTAAAGAGCAAGGTACGTGAGGCGTTGGTGGCGTCGGTGGCATGTTGTCGACCACCGGTCAGTCGCCATAATAGGAAGCTGTCGACGGTACCAAAGGCCAGTTCGCCCTGTTCTGCTTTGTCGCGTGCGCCGGACACATGATCGAGAATCCAGGCCACCTTGGTTCCCGAAAAATAGGGATCAAGCAAGAGACCGGTTTTTTCACTAATCATCTGCTCGTGGCCGGCCTGCTTGAGATGATGACAATGGTCGGCGGTCCTCCGATCCTGCCAGACAATGGCGTTATAAATAGGGCGGCCGCTGCTGCGCTCCCAGACAACCGTGGTTTCACGCTGATTGGTGATTCCTACCGCAGCAATTTTCCGGTCCATCTGTTTGGCGGCGTCGATGGCCTGACGGGTGACGGATAGAGCCGTAGACCAAATCTCTTCAGGATCATGTTCGACCCAGCCTGAATCAGGAAATATCTGCTTGAATTCCAGCTGGCTTGAGAACACCGATCGGCCGTCTTTTTCAAACAGCATAGCCCTTGAACTGGTGGTTCCCTGATCGATGCTCAGAATCAATGGTGTGTTCGGCATATCAGACTCCGTAGGTCGGCATAACATGCGTGTCGCGGTATCTTACCGCAAAGTGCCTAAAATTGGCCTGGCTAATATTCGTAAAATGAATAAAACGAAAATCTTATATAGATAATATTTTCATTTCAAATTGAATCCAAATCTCGACTAACACCTGAATAGGGTCCTTTTTATCTGATTGTTATTGCCCATGGCGGTTTGTCAATGCTGTTCAATTCCAACAAGAATAGTTATACAAAAATACCTAACCAACTGAATATTAACAATATAAAAAATATGGTTGTAAAGGGGCTGTTAAGGTTGCTTATTGGTGTTTGTCTCTTCTGTGGCTATGATATTTATCTTTTTTATCTGATTGATCAAATTTATTATGTGTTCGACTAATTCAATATAAATGCTCAAACGAATATAAAAATAACTAGAAACGAAAATTAGTTGTGCTATTATCTGGGCTTCATGAGACCAAAAATACGTCGGAGGAGAGTTTGATGAGAACTAAATTTGCCGTAGTACTCGCGACCACTGCACTCTGTTTCTCACCGGGAGTCTTTGCGGGTAAAGCGGAAGCGGAGCGATGGATCAATGAGGAGTTTCAGCCCTCTACATTGGATAAGTCGCAGCAGATGAAAGAGATGGCGTGGTTTATTAAGGCCGCAGCGCCATTTAAGGGAATGGAAATCAACGTGCTGTCAGAAACCATCCCCACCCATGAATATGAATCCAAGGTGTTAACCAAGGCATTTGAAGAGATCACCGGTATTAAGGTGAATCATCAGCTGTTGGGAGAGGGCGAGGTCGTGCAAGCGGTCCAGACCCAGATGCAGACTAAGCGGAATCTTTATGATGCCTATATCAATGATTCTGACCTGATCGGCACTCACTCTCGCCTACAGCTTGCCGTCAATCTCACTGATTGGATGGCGGGAGAAGGTAAGGATGTCACCGATCCGATGCTGGATCTGGATGATTTTATGGGTATCTCATTTACTACCGGCCCTGACGGTAAGATATACCAATTGCCGGACCAGCAATTCGCCAATCTCTATTGGTTCCGTTATGACTGGTTCCAACGTCCGGAACTGAAAAAGCAGTTCAAGGAGCTTTATGGGTATGAGTTGGGTGTACCCGTCAATTGGTCTGCCTATGAAGACATCGCGGAATTCTTTTCTGTTCATGTGAAAGAGATCGATGGACAACGTATCTATGGTCATATGGATTATGGCAAACGCGCGCCTGACCTGGGCTGGCGGATGACGGATGCCTGGCTCTCCATGGCGGGTGAGGGCAGTAAGGGGTTACCGAACGGTCGACCGGTCGATGAATGGGGCATCCGCATGGAGAAGGGTTCGTGCAATCCAGTGGGGGCGTCCGTCTCCCGTGGTGGCGCCACGAATAGTCCGGCAGCAGTGTATGCCATTCGCAAATGGGATGAATGGCTAAGGAAGTATGCTCCACCGGGTGCGGCTAACTATGATTTCTACCAATCGTTGCCGGCCCTATCACAAGGTAACGTGGCCCAGCAGATTTTCTGGTATACCGCATTCACGTCATCCATGGTGGCGCCCAAGAGTGAGGGCAATAACACGGTAGATGATGCCGGTATGCCGCTCTGGCGTATGGCGCCTTCCCCTCATGGACCCTACTGGGAGGACGGTCAGAAATTGGGCTATCAGGATGCCGGCTCATGGACGCTGTTTAAATCAACACCGGTCGATCGTAGAAAGGCAGCATGGTTGTATGCTCAGTTCGTTGTTTCAAAATCCGTTTCGCTGAAAAAGACGCACGTCGGACTGACGCCTATTCGTGATAGCGATATTCGTCATGCCTCATTCACCGAACGGGCACCTAAGCTTGGTGGTTTGGTTGAGTTCTATCGTTCACCGGATCGGGTACGTTGGACCCCAACCGGGATTAACGTACCTGATTATCCAAAACTGGCGCAGATCTGGTGGCAACAGATCGGTGATGTGAATTCGGGTGCATTTACTCCCCAGCAGGCGATGGATCGTCTGGCTGAAGAGATGGATATCACCATGGCCCGGATGCAACGGGCGGATGAAAAGGCCAATGTATATGGCGGATGTGGTCCGCGCTTAAATGAAAAGCAAGATCCGTCAGTATGGCTTAACAAGCCGGGATCGCCCAAGGCTAAGTTGGTAAACGAGAAGCCGAAAGGTGAAACCATCGATTATGACGAACTGGTAAAACGCTGGAGCAAGGCTAACTGATCAGCATTTTGATCACTAACCGCCGCAGGTATGTTCAGCGATGACATACCTGCGGCCAGCGTCACCCAACTCAGCGTAAATAAACAAAATAAAGATCAAGATAGTGCCAAATACATCCAAAGCATCAAATCTGAATGACCGCCAAAAAAATATTCTTGATCATGCGCGAAGCCATGGTGAAGTAGAAGTGGAGGCATTGGCGGATACATTCAATGTGACGCCACAAACTATCCGGCGTGATCTGAATCTGTTATGTGATTTACGATTGTTGCAACGAGTACACGGTGGTGCCATCGCACATGATGGTGTATCCAATCTGGGTTATGAAGCACGCAGCCGCCTTGCTATCGAAGAGAAGCAGTCTATTGGTGAGCGTGCCGCTACGCTCATTCCTGACGACTGTTCACTGTTCGTCAATATCGGTACGACAACCGAGCAAGTGGCAAAGCATTTGATTAGTCATATTGGCATGCTGGTGATTACCAATAATATAAATGTGGTCAATACACTGCGCCACAGTGAAACCATCGAAGTGATGACGGCCGGTGGATTGGTGCGAAGAGAGGATGGCGGCATTGTCGGTGATGCGACGGTTGACTTTATTCGTCAATTCAAAGTGGACTTTGCAATTATCGGTGCCTCGGCACTGGAAGAGGATGGCACCATTCTGGATTATGACCCGAGAGAGGTCAGGGTGGCGCAAGCGATCATCGAAAACGCGCGATCCGTTATATTGGTGGCTGATGCAATGAAGTTCGAACGTAATGCTCCGGTGCGTATTGGTAATATTGAGCTGATTGATTATCTGGTGACTGATGCACGGCCGCCAAGAACCTTTTGTGAACTCTGTCAGAAACATGATGTTGAGCTCATCATCACCTCTGAACGCTGATTTATTAAATGAATACCGCCGCTATTTGGTCAGATTAGGTTGGCCAATGGGGAAGTCTGATGTCGATTGAACTGAAAAATGTAACCAAGCTGTCGGGTGCGGAAACGCATATCTATGAAACAAACCTGAGGTTTGAAGAGGGTGGCTTTAACATTCTGCTGGGTACCACGCTTGCGGGAAAGACCACCTTGCTAAGGTTGATGGCTGGCTTGGAAAAACCGTCACAGGGTGAGGTTTGGTTTAACGGACAGGACGTGACGGGTGTGGCCGTGCAGCGGCGTAATGTAGCCATGGTGTACCAGCAGTTTATCAACTATCCCAATATGACAGTGTATGAAAATATCGCATCTCCGCTAAGGGTGGTTCGGACTCCGGCCACAGTCATTAGGGAACGGGTAGGTGAAGTGGCTGAATTGCTAAAGTTGACACCGATGCTTGATCGTATGCCTAACGAATTGTCGGGTGGTCAGCAACAACGCACGGCGCTGGCACGGGCATTGGTAAAGAGGGCCGAGCTGGTTTTGTTGGATGAGCCATTGGCCAATCTCGACTATAAGTTGCGAGAAGAGTTGCGCGAAGAGTTACCCAAGCTCTTTCACGGCACCGGCGCCACGGTCGTTTATGCCACGACCGAGCCAATTGAGGCGATGTTGCTGGGTGGTTATACGGCAACGGTAAGTGAGGGGCGCATAACCCAATATGGACGTACTGCCGATGTGTATCACTTTCCCAACGACCTTGTTAGTGCGCAGGTTTTTTCTGATCCGCCCATCAATACCGCAACGGTAAACAAGCGGGGCGATCAGTTTCAATTGTCGGATACCGTACGGTGGACGACGGTTGATACGCCATATCGGTCCCTGGAGGATGGTCCCTATACCCTGGGTTTTCGACCTCATCATATTAGCCTGAATAGATCGGACAACCATTCTGTAAAGGTGTCAGGTGAAGTAATGATTACAGAGATCAGTGGATCGGAAAGTGTGATACATGTGAAAGCGGGCGATGATAACTGGGTTTCAATGAGTCATGGCATCCATCGCCTTGAAGTCGGAGACCTGACCGAGCTGTATATTCAAACAGATCGCTGCTTCCTTTTTGATAATGAGATGAAACTGATCAGGGTATAGCGCTGATTATCAGTTAACAAATTATCAATTAGGTTGATCAGTAATTCCTTTAACGGGAACAGATATCGAATGGCAAAAATTACACTAGAAAATATTCGCCACAGTTATACCGCCGACGTAGAAAAAAGCGGCGATTGGGCATTGAAGGAGATGGATATCGTCTGGTCGGATGGTGGTGCCTATGCCCTGCTAGGTCCTTCAGGCTGCGGCAAGACAACCTTATTGAATATTATATCCGGTCTGCTGGTGCCCACGGAAGGGCGCGTACTTTTTAATGATCGTGATGTAACCGATCTGGCTTCGGATCAAAGACATATCGCCCAAGTATTTCAGTTCCCGGTGGTGTACGACACCATGACGGTATATGAGAATTTGGCTTTTCCACTACGTAACCGTGGCATGGACCCGGTCAAAATCAAACATCGCGTACACGAAATTGCACAGATGCTGGATCTGGAAACGGTTCTTGATAATCGCGCGTCTGGGCTCACTGCGGATGGCAAGCAAAAGATATCATTGGGGCGCGGCTTAGTACGTGACGATGTCAACGTCATTATGTTTGATGAACCATTAACTGTTATCGATCCCCATCTGAAATGGTTGCTTCGCTCTAAGCTGAAAAGATTGCATCAACAGGTCGGTGCCACCATGATTTATGTTACGCATGATCAGACGGAGGCGCTGACATTTGCCGATAAGGTTGTGGTCATGCATGAGGGCGTGGTGGTTCAAGTCGGGACCCCGGTTGAACTGTTTCAGAAGCCGAATCACACCTTTGTCGGACATTTTATCGGTTCTCCAGGAATGAACTTTCTTCCATGCCAGTTGATGGATGGTGCCCCCACTTTTGATGGAAACAGGATTGATGTGTCTGCGGAATTTTCCGTTCCTGACACTGCCGAGAGAATTGAAATCGGTATCCGACCTGAATTTATAAAGATTGCAGATCAGGGATTGTCGGTTGATATCGTCAAGGTTGATGACGTGGGGCGATACCGTATTGTCGAGAGCCGCTACAAGCAGCACACCATAAAGCTCATTGTTCCTGAAGGGGTATCAATACCTGTAGACAAGGCCAAGATTCAGTTCGAACCATCAAATACCCATCTTTATGCGGATCACTGGATATTGACCTGAGGAGAGGCATCGTGAGTGACAAGACAACTAATCATAAAGCCTGGTTCCTGGTAGCCCCAGTGGTGGCGTTGGTCGCATTCAATGCATTGATTCCATTAATGACGGTGGTCAACTACTCCGTACAGGAAACGTTCGGCGATAATGTGTTTTTTTGGGAAGGCGTAAAGTGGTTTGAGGACGTCCTGCACTCTGAACGCTTTCACGCTTCGCTACTGAGGCAGCTTACCTTTACCGGGATTATTCTTGTCATCGAGGTGCCGTTGGGCGTCGCCATCGCGCTGACCATGCCAAAGAAAGGGCCTTGGGTTTCTGTTTGCCTGGTATTGATGGCATTACCGCTGCTGATTCCCTGGAACGTAGTGGGCGCCATGTGGAATATATTTGCGCTGCCGGACATCGGGTTGCTGGGCAAGATGATTAATGGCCTGGGTTTTGACTACAACTTTACACAACAACCGATCGCTGCCTGGTTTACCACCATATTGATGGATGTATGGCACTGGACATCGCTGGTGACACTGCTCGCGTATGCGGGGCTCTGTTCGATACCAGATGCCTACTATCAAGCTGCCCGGATTGATGGCGCCAGCCGTTGGTCGGTTTTCCGCTACATACAACTTCCCAAAATGAAGCGTGTACTGACCATCGCTATTCTGTTGCGCTTTATGGATAGTTTTATGATCTACACCGAGCCCTTTGTCCTAACGGGAGGCGGGCCGGGGAATACAACAACCTTCCTTTCAATCGACCTCGTTAAGATCGCACTGGGGCAATTTGACCTGGGACCGGCAGCGGCTATGTCATTAATCTATTTCCTCATCATCTTGGTTTTAAGTTGGATTTTCTACACCCTGATGATGCGTAATGAGGAGCAGTGATGAAAAACGTCAAGTGGCTTGCACCAACACTCTACATTCTGTTTTTGCTGCTGCCGATTTATTGGCTTGTCAGCATGTCTTTCAAAACAACTAATGAAATACTGGGCGGTTTTTCGTTATGGCCGCATGACTTTACCATTGCCAACTATGTGACCATCTTTACTGACCCGACTTGGTATGTTGGATATCTGAACTCCATTACCTATGTAACAATCAATACGCTCATTTCGGTAACGGTTGCGCTACCAGCCGCTTATGCCTTCTCGCGGTACCATTTTCTCGGCGACAAGCATCTTTTTTTCTGGCTGCTGACAAACCGCATGGCGCCGCCGGCAGTTTTTGCGCTACCTTTTTTTCAGCTCTATTCCGCTGTAGGCCTATTTGATACGCCGATTGCCGTCGCACTGGCGCATGCCCTATTCAACATTCCGTTGGCGGTGTGGATTTTGGAGGGTTTTATGTCCGGCGTACCGAAGGAGCTGGATGAAACGGCCTTTGTGGATGGTTATTCTTTCTGGCGCTTTTTTGTCAAGATATTTTTACCCACTATTGCAGCTGGCATTGGCGTAGCGATGTTCTTCTGTTTCATGTTCTCCTGGGTGGAGTTGTTGTTGGCCAAGACATTGACCTCGGTAGACGCCAAGCCAATCGCCGCCGTGATGACAAAGACGGCCAGTACATCCGGGTATGAGCTCGGTCTGTTGGCGGCGGCCGGAACATTGACCATCATCCCTGGGGCATTCGTTATCTGGTTCGTTCGCAACAATATCGCCAAGGGTTTCGCCTTGGGGCGCGTGTAATCGGGAGGTTTCACTATGGGTTTATCCTGGATGGCGTGGACTTGGCCAACGGCAGCATTTTTTATTTTTGTGCTCTTGGCTATCACTACGATGGGAATATGGGAGCGTTTCAGTCCCGGCGGAAATCCTCGGCGCGGTGTCCTGGGTCTGGATACCACCCGTGGGGACAGGCTCTTCATCTCCATATTGGGTAGTGCCTTTATTCACCTTGCCTGGCTTGGGTTGTTCGGAACGCCTCTTTGGGGGGCTTTGGTTATATCGATTCTCTACTTCATCACAGTTTTTCGCTGGGTTTGAGCGGACAGCGATTCGCTTGGCAGGAATTATTTATTATGCCGCAAGATGACACTTTATCTTCAGTCGTCGACCTGCTGGTAATCGGCGGGGGTATCAACGGTGTCGGTGTGGCGCGTGATGCAGCCGGCAGGGGTTTGAAGGTTTATCTCTGTGAGAAAGATGATCTGGCTGAGCACACCTCATCCGCCAGCACGAAATTGATTCACGGTGGACTGCGTTACTTGGAGTTATATGACTTTAAGCTGGTGCATCATGCGCTACGAGAGCGAGAGGTACTGCTGCAGTCTGCGCCACATATTATACATCCATTGCGTTTTGTCTTGCCTCACCATCAGGCATTGCGCCCAAAGTGGATGATTCAATTGGGTCTGTTTCTCTACGACCATCTGGGTGGTCGAAAAAAACTTCCCGGGTCGAGGCGCATCGATCTGACGAAGCATGTTGCGGGTAAAGCGCTGAAAAAAAGTTACCGGGCCGGTTTTGAATACTCGGATTGCTGGGTACATGACGCGCGCCTGGTCGTGTTAAGTGCCATGGATGCGGCGACACATGGAGCGATTATCGCGACACACACATGCTGCATTGGGTTATCACGCGAGCCATCCCATTGGACCGCAACGCTGCGTAATGAACGGGATGGCACAGATTTTACTGTTCAAGCCAAGGCTGTTGTCAATGCGGCAGGACCTTGGGTGGAGCGGGTGCTGGAAACAGGAATCAAGACAGAGATATCGCACGGCGTGCGCTATGTAAAGGGAAGTCATATTGTTGTTCCCAGATTGTTTGACCACGATTATGCCTATATCTTTCAACACGGAGATGGAAGGGTTCTGTTTGCGATTCCATTCGAGCGGAACTTTACGTTACTGGGCACAACCGATATCGAGCTGGAATCCCTACCCGAGAAAGTAGCCATTACCCAGGCGGAAATTGACTATATCTGCCAGGCGGTCAGTGAGTATTTTGACCAATCGGTACAACCGAATGAGGTGATATGGAGCTTCAGCGGCGTACGCCCGCTGTATGATGACGCCGCCGGTAATGCGTCCAGGGTGACCCGGGACTACAATTTGCACTTGGATTGTGCACAAGCCCCCATCTTGTCTGTTTACGGCGGAAAAATCACCACCTATCGAAAACTGGCGGAAGAGGTACTGGCGCTTTTGTCGACATGCATGCCAATTGAGAAGGGTGCTTGGACGGAAACGAGCCGATTACCGGGTGGGGATATCGAGGGAGGGGATTTTGAGCAGTTTTTGGTTCAGTGCGCCTCCCACTATCCCTGGTTACCACCGGATCTATTACGTGAATATGCCGGACTCTACGGGACTCAAATAGCACGATTGCTTGCCAATTGCGATGCCAAGGAGGGGCTGGGAATCCATTTCGGTGGTGACCTGTATGAGTGTGAAGTTCGATATCTGGTCTCTCATGAATATGCCGAGAGTGCCGAAGATATTGTTTGGCGGCGTACCAAACGCGGGTTAGCGATGTCTGCTGAAGAGATCGAACGTTTGGGAACCTGGTTGGATAGTCGATGAATATCACTGCAGATATCTGATCGGCATGTATCTTTGCATCGAGCTGTTATATGCCGCACACCTGGTGCAGAATAGACAGAGTTATCCAATGTTGTAAGGGCGGGAATGTTGCATGATGAACATACTGGTTACCGGTGGAGCGGGGTATATCGGTTCCCACACCTGTGTTGAGTTGCTGGAAGCGGGCTATCAGGTGATTGTCATTGATAACCTTTGTAACAGTAGCCGTCAATCTCTCGAACGGGTAGAAAAGATCACTGGAAAAACGGTCTCTTTCATTGAGGGGGATATTCGTGATCAGGAAGTATTAGATGATCTCTTTGCTCGAAATAAAATTGATGCTGTGATTCATTTTGCCGGGCTCAAGGCGGTTGGAGAGTCCGTTGAAATACCGCTGGAGTACTATCAGAACAATATTACCGGAACCCTAACGCTACTCGAATCGATGAAGGGTGCGGATGTGAAGCATCTTGTATTCAGCTCTTCAGCAACGGTATATGGTGATCCCGCGTCACTTCCGATCAGCGAGGATTTTGCACTATCGGCCTCCAATCCCTATGGCCGATCAAAATTGATTATCGAAGAGATCTTGCGCGACCTTTTTGTTGCGGATGGTTCCTGGAATATCTCTATACTGCGTTACTTTAATCCGGTAGGTGCGCATGAAAGCGGTTTGATCGGCGAAGATCCGAGCGGAATTCCGAATAATCTGATGCCGTATATATCTCAGGTTGCCAGTGGGCGGCTCGATCGGCTGAACGTATTCGGCGGAGATTATCCAACGCCTGATGGGACCGGAGTACGTGACTATATCCATGTCGTTGATCTGGCGCGTGGTCATCTTGCCGCATTAAATAAATTGGCCGGCCATCCCGGCTTGATTATTCATAATCTGGGAACCGGTCAGGGTTATTCGGTATTGGAGATGGTGCAGGCCTTTGAAAAGGCAAGCGGCAAGAACGTGCCTTACCGTATTACCGATCGCCGGCCCGGTGATATTGCAGCCTGCTATGCGGATCCCACCAAGGCTTCAGACGAGCTAGGGTGGCATGCCGAGCATGGTCTGGAACGTATGTGCCGGGATGCCTGGCGCTGGCAATGTGGCAATCCCCGTGGCTATGACCGGTAGTGGGTGGATCACTCCTATTTTCTTGATAGGTGTTCCAGTTTTAAAAAGCAGGCCACGATGATAAGTCCGATGCCCGCCATCATGATACTCTGTACGCCGTAGCCGGACAGATAGTAGCTGCCTGATAAACGAACTAGTCCGGCTATCAGGCAGATCAGAATACCAACTATACCTGCGGCTGTTCCGGCTTTTTCCAAAAGTGCGTTCATGGTTCTTTCCCCCTGATGATCTGGCAGTTTAGGCATTTGCCTGCTTGGGACACGATGGTGGCGATTATTGTATTTTACGGTTAAAAGTACGGAATTTCAGTTTTAATGATAAGCCTAGTTTTGAGTGCTGCATAGTCCGGTGGGCCGCTAATCTAGCGTTTCTGATCCTCTTGTAGTGGGACAGCGTGACAAAAAAACGGTATGCTACGCCTTACCACCGTTATGTTTATAACTGATTGATTATCAAAAGAACACACATCAGTCATCAGCGATATGAGTTGGATGGAAGCAGCCACTACAACTGAAAGGCTATGGTTTGCCAATGCCCCTGATCAATTCTGTTGGGGAGTATGGCCGGATGAGGAGGAGGCCGTCCTTTTTCATCAGGGTTCTGGCGATACTCTGATGCTAAATCCGTTGGGTGAATTTCTGCTCAAACGCTTGCAAATAGAACAGCAGACCCAATCAGAATTGGCGGCATCCGCTGCTACCTATTTTGATATCAGCAACGATAATGAGTTGGCCGGTGCTGTCTATCTTTCGTTGCTTACCTTTCGCTCACTTGGCCTGGTCATTTCAGATTCATTGTGAAGATAAACGACTTAACACTGCGACAGATGGCACGCGGTTTAACCGGAAGCGGGCTTCCAATAAAGATAGGCCCTTTCTGGATTAATTTGCGTACCGGCATTCCTGATATGTTGCGCCATATTGCCTTTTTTTATGGCGACTATGAGACGACTCAATCTGAGTTGTTCTACGATTTTCATATCACGTTAAAAAGCTCCCGCGGTGTTCGGCGTTGGGTCAAACCGCAGGTTCATTTTCTGCTGGATGAGTATGCTCCCTTTAAACCACTCCCCTATGTTCACGCCTTTGCCATGTTCGAATGGGGACTGAACTGGTGTATCGCCACTACCGCCCATCACTATTTGATCGTGCATGCGGCGGTGTTGGAAAAGGCTGGCAGGGGCGTCATTTTGCCGGGTATGCCCGGTTCGGGAAAGAGTACGCTTTGTGCCGCAATGAGCCTGCGCGGGTGGCGCCTGCTGTCGGATGAAATGGCACTGCTGGATCCACAGACGTTGGAAATTACCCCTGTGCCCAGACCAGTCAGTTTGAAAAATGATTCCATACAGATAATTAAAAAGTTTTCATCAATGGCGGAGATCGGGCCTTCAGCGAAAGACACGGCAAAAGGTACAGTCGCCCACCTCAAGCCGACTCCGGCGAGTGTTCAGCAGGCGGGTGAGCGTTGTCGATCTCTAGCGATTATTTTTCCTAAATATCAAGTCGGCAGCGGAACGTGCCTGACACGAAAGGCTAAGAACCGTGCATTGCTGGAGATACAGGAAAATGCCTTTAATACCCATATTCTGGGAAAAGATGGATTTGGCGCGGCTAAGTCGCTGATTGAAACTAATCCTGTCTATTTATTGACCTATTCAAATATGGATGAGGCCCTGACGACGCTGGATGAAATACTCACGATGTCCGAGGCTTGCGTTTGATTATGGCTTTACCGCTTATTATTCAAGTTCTTCGTGTGCCGGAAAGCGTAATAAATTTCAAGCCGATGGACTGGGACCTGCTTATTCGACAAGCAAAAGCAGCCAATCTACTTGCCCATCTTGATGCGATGTTGAAGGATACCGGAAATGCGCAGTTGATTCCGGAAGGAGCAGCCATGCATTTGAATTCGGCCAGTATGATTGCCCGAAGAAGTGTCATGGCGGTGCGTTGGGAATTGTCGCAACTGGAAGAGGCACTACACAGTCTGGCTATCCCTTTCGTTGTGTTGAAGGGTGCCGCCTATGTTATGGCTGACTTGCCGATTAGTCGTGGCCGACTGTTTCATGATATCGATATTCTGGTGCCCCGATCTGCGTTGGAAGATGTAGAGAAACGGCTCACCGAGTGGGGTTGGCGTACCACCCATAGTAGTGCTTATGATCAACGCTATTACCGTACCTGGATGCACGAAATCCCACCGATGAAGCAGATAAAACGCCAAACGGTGTTGGATATCCATCACTCCATTCTGCCGTTGACGGCCCGGTTAAAACCGGATCCAGGAAAACTGTTTGCACAAGCGGTCAATGATACCGGGGAAGGGGATCTGTATTGGCTATGTGATGTGGATATGATTTTACATAGCGCCACCCATCTGTTTCATGATGGCGAACTGGAGCACGGTTTACGAGATTTGGTGGATATAGCCGAGTTACTGAAACAGTTTTCGCTACATAAAGGTTTCTGGACAGCGCTATGCGAGCGGGCAGAAGAGATGGATTTGGTGCGCCCGCTGCTGTATGGGTTGCGTTATGTCGAGATCCTGTTGGGTGTAGATATTCCCGCCGCGGTGAAAGTTTGGACGCGTGAACGCGAGTCGTCTGGATTGTCGCTAATGCTTATGGATCAGCTGTTTATGCGGGCGCTACGCCCGGATCACGCCACTTGTGATCAGTGGGGCAGCAGTCTGGCCAGATGGATGCTGTATGTTCGGTCTCATTACCTGCGCATGCCGATGCGCCTTCTAATTCCTCACTTGATTCGAAAGGCCATTACCGGTGATGAAGAGGGTGCTTTACCACGGGAAGTGCAGCGCTTTATCGCCAATAATCCTCGTCATTAACACCTGATCGGTACAACCGCCCAGGCCATTGGGGGCATTGAAAAGATTACTTGCGTGCTAATTAGGTCCAGGTGCTATCCAGGAACGCCTTGAAATTGGCTATTTGTCCGCCTAGCGTCGGGTCGGCCCAAAGTGCCTTTACTTGGTCGACGGTCAAAACATAATTGGGGACGGTCATGGCATTAAGCAGTGCGGCAATGATATGGAATTCGTCGCTGCCCTCTTCAGTACAGAGGATTTCAAGCATTGAGCGGTTGAGCGAATCCTGTGGGCCGGTGGTAAAATAGCTATTAAACAGTGCGCCGCCGTTACAGATCCAGTTGGTAGAGTGGCCGTTTCCGGCAAGGCAGTCATTACAGGAAGTGGGGACCGTGCCATCCGGTTTGAATCCGGCAGCCATTGGCCATGCCTCCGGATGTTCTTTCCAATAACCCGGACTTAAACCGAGATTACATTCGCCGCGATCGGGTTCTGAGAGGTTGCCGGAGAGCATATTGGAGAGACAGCCGACGCCAAATACAGGTCGAGATACCACAGACATCAGCACGGGCGAAGCAAGCAGGCCTGTTTTAGTAAACTGCCTACGACTGGATGAGATGCCATTCTCGGTTGCATTCTCTGCTTTTAAATCCTTGTTTGTCTCTGGTTTCTTCGACATTACTTAATACTCTGTTGGTTACCCGAATATCAGACCCGGGAAGCTTGGTCGGGTCTATCTCCTGGTTTATCGACCATTGGGCCCTTTCCTTGAAAGATAGCACCTAGTCCAATCCTCGGAAACGGCTTCGGCGATTAGTGTAAAGCCATTCGATACTTTATCAAAAGCCGTTGTCTCTAATTAGCGCTGAATCGGTTTTGTCTTTGTAAGGATTCCAAGCCTCCTCGGTGCAAAGAATTGGGTGTTATCCAGTCTCAACTGACACCATGCGACAAAGTTTATCGCCTACTCCTGCGATTTTTGGCTAACTCCTTATCGCCGTCGATCCCCTTGCTGATGTATCAAGGGCATGTCGTCTGATACCATGCAAATAATGAGCCACCATGATAAGTAATTGATCCATAAAGTTATATTTTAATCTATGTGGATGGATTGGATATGAGGTGTAAAAAAAACCGACATGTTTCTGTTTGCTGCTGCGGGATTAGTGTGGCAATTATTCATTATCAAGGTTATCGCGGATTTTAGCGTCTGGACTACGAGTGGTGAGTCCCGTGTTTAATTAATTACGAGGTGAATCGACATGGGGGCTACATGGTGTATCGTTAGGAATGTTAAATTCCGCCGACTTTTAAAGCATAAATACGGTGACAATCAGGCAGGTAAGTTGCCCCTTTGGTCATTAATCGGCTGATTTGAGCTGTCAGGTTGACCCTCAGTGCCGATTATTGCCCCTGGCATGCCTGGTGTGTGATGATTGAATAAATTAACTTGCAATACTTTCAAGTAGTTATAGAATATTTCAAACATGGACTATTAAGAAATATGGCCAGTTCTCGTTATGGCAGGAAAAATATGATCATCGGTAGCTTGGCTAAAGCGGCGATGACCGTTGTGCTTTTGGCTGCAATGGTGCCTGCATTGTCGGGCCAGTCTCTAAGTAATCAGGCTGGGGAGGCATTGGCTCAGGCGGTATATGACCGTCCAAACGGAGACGATTTCAGTGCCTTGGTGGTTATGAAACTCCAGGGGAAGGAGGGGCAGGCTCGTCAGCGGATACTCTACAGCTACGCTAAGGAGAAGGGGACCGCCGAGCGTTGGACGCTGATGCGATTTATCCAGCCGGATGATATTAGTGGGACCGGTCTGCTTACCCAGGATCATCCTGGGGAAGAGAGTGACCAGTGGTTGTATTTACCGGCGTTGAATAAAGTTCGGCGAATATCGTCGTCAAGAAAAGGCGGTCGCTTTGTCGGGTCCGATTTTTTTTATGAAGATCTCTTGGATAGAGAGGTGTCGATGGATCATCACTATCTTCAGGGTGAAGGAAAAGTGGGAAAGGTGCCATGCGAGGTTCTGGTGAGTACCCCCAAAGACCCTGATAATTCCGTATATTCGAAGCGGGTCAGTTGTATATATCGCAGAATTCTGATTCCGCTAAAAGTAGAGTTGTATGAAAGGGGTAAAGACCGGCCGACCAAAATGCTCACGGCTAGGCGGATCAAGAAAGTGCAGGGCTACTGGACCATCCTGGAAAGCACTATGTATGACCTTGAGTCGGGGCATAGAACCCAGCTTTTAACGAATAAGATCAAGTACAATCAAAATCTTCCTGATCGGCTCTTCTCCAGGCGGGATTTGACCGATGATAGTAATGAAAAGGCTTTCCGTCCGTAAACTTGGGCGCATAAAAATTAAGGGAAAATAGCTATATGGCTCACTCAGACAACCGATTTGACAGCGCGATTCTATTGACCTGGTTCTGCCTGGCGTTGTCTCCTTTGCCGCTCATCGCTGCCGATAAAGTGGATGAAGAGGAGGTGCTGATCATTGAGGAGGAATCGGTGGTCGGTGAGGAGAAGCCTGCTGCTGGGAAGGACGAGATACTCATCATCGAAGATAAAGGCAGCGACGAATTGGTGATCGAAGGTGAGACGCCTGAGAATGGCGAGGCTATCCAGATAGAAGAGGAGGGTCAGAAGAGTCTTGCTATGGTGAACCCTTCGGTGGAAGAGCAGAGCAATTTCTCTCTCAAATTGGATGAATTATGGGGTGAATACGGGGTTTTTACGCATTCGTCATCGGATGCCAGTGGGCTTGGTTATCTGCACGGACAAGCTACGGCGCTCTGGACCCCCTCCAGTCATTGGGATTTGCAGGCATCTGTTCGGCTGGACGGTTACTCGCAACAAGGCGGTCCTGATTGGGATCACGCCAGTCTCGATTATGATGAGACCTTTATCCGTTATCGGGCGGGAAATTACCGTATTACAGCCGGGGCTCAAAAAATCGTCTGGGGAAGGATTGACGAATTCCCCCCCACCGACCGGTTGAGTACCCATGATTTGAGCCGTTACATCATGGATGATCTGGCCGATAGGCGGCGTGCCTCGCCGGCAATACGTTATGAGCACTTTTTCGGGGATAAAAAACTGGACCTGGTGTTTTTGCCCGTCTTTCGCGAGGCGGAATTGCCCGGTGTGTCCAGTGTCTGGTTCCCGGTTAATCAACAGTCGGGACAGATTCTGGGCCTAAAATCCACGCCGGTCACAGAGGCGTTGGTTAAGAGTTCGCCTGTGGATTCCAAGGCGTCAGATTCCGACGGTGGATTTGGTATTCGGTACAGCGGTACGGGCGAGGGGCTGGATTATGCATTCACTGTCCAGAAAGTCAGACAATCTTTGCCCTACTTTAACTACAACAGCTCCCGGGGGGTGCTCGAGGCCAAGTATCCACGGAGCTGGGTATTGGGTGGCGACCTGGGTGTGGAAGCGATGGGAGCGGTCTGGCGCCTAGAGGCCGGTTGGTTGAGTGACGCACCGGTGACTCGACTGGATGGGTCGTATGATACGGTGAAAAGCCTCAATTGGGGAGCCGGTGTGGAATTTTTTCCTGGCGATGGCGATGCACGGGTGAACCTGCAGCTGACAGGCATCAATCACATTAATGCGCCGGCGGTCATTGACAGAACAGAGATCTATCTATTCGGCGGTTCCTTTGAAGTCCCATTTGCCCAGGATCAGTGGCGTATCAAGGGGCGCTTTTATAAAGGGCTGGATACCCATGATCTTTATCTGAATCCGGAGTTGGCCTATACCGGCTGGGAATCCCAGGAGTTGTATCTGGAGGCGCACTACTTTGAAGGCGCAGCGGGGACGCCAGGGGCATTCCATCAGGATAATTCGCTCGTGGCCGTGGGGTGGCGGGCAAAGTTCTAATTTTGGGGAGAGCGCGGACTGTTTCGGGTGTGTGGTCTGGCATAGGATGGGGTTAGATGCACTATCTTCAAGGACGGGTGCCTTATCGGGACAGCGGCCGGTTCGTCCTGTTCCAGGGTTAAAGTGAGAATATGACTGAAACGATCTGGGTAGCTGGATAATTGCCAACACCTATGCAGACTGACCCTCTTCAATATGCCAAGTTTGAGCGCGACCCCAGACCGGTTGCGCTTCAACATGATGGCATGTTTGTTTATGCCAATCCGGCATTTCTCAAACTTCTTGGGTACACCTCATTCAGCGAACTGGAAGCGATACCGGTCCTGGACCTGGTGGTGGATCGGCACAAAGATCGCTTGCGTGAACATTTTGCCGCGGCAAGCAAAATTTCTAAAAACTCCAAGGAATATCCTCGGGCGAAAGTAACATTGCTGAAGAGTGATGGCGCTCATCTGGTCGCCATCATGAACTCCTGCCATACCCTTTTTGATGACGAGGAAGCGGTCGAGTTTTCGCTTATTACCGAAGCGGATATGCAGTTGAAGAATATTTTTCTGCGTTTACCGTGGAAGTTCTATTTTAGTGTGTTGTTTCTTTTTCTATTTACAGTGCTTCCCAATGGGTTGTTACTGAATCTCAATATCAATAATACTCCCAGAGTCTACCTGCCATCAGACGCTCCATCAGTGGTCATAGATGATGAGCTTAGACGCTATTTTCCCGGTGATCAGGCGGTATTGCTGCTGTTCGAGGGGGTAGCGCTCTATTCTGATGGATTTTCGACGGCGTTCAACAATTTGGCAAAGACGCTTGCGGCTAATCCGTTGATAGATGATGTGGTGAATATGACGACACAAGATCATATTCGAGGTACCGAGGATGGCTTTCTGGTTGAGCCGCTGGTGAATGTCAAAAAATTGCAGGATACCCGCCCCAAAGAGCGTTTGGCGCGTGCACTTTCCGACCGTTTTGCCAAAGATTTGTTGGTGGCGGAGGATGGGGCGGCCGTTTCTCTATTGGTTATACCGGTGAAAATTGATTCGAGTCTTAAGCGTCTGGCGCTGGAAGATGAGATTCTTGATGAAATTGAGAAAGCCCGTTTGAGTGGATATCTGGTTGGGATGGCCGGGCAGATTACCACCGATGTAGCGCAAATGCGCTCCATGTTGAGGGATAATATGATCTTTATTCCTGTCACCACGGTGATAGGCCTGTTTCTGATCTGGTGGTTGTTTCATCGCTGGCTTGCCATGGTGGTGTCCGGTGTCGTGATCGGCGTTGTGGTCAGTTCCACAGTGGCATTTTATGTGGTTTTCAACCAGCCGTTTAATTTGATTTCCAGTATCATTCCCCCGCTTTTATCGGCTTTGACGGTTGCCGCGCTGGTACACCTTTTTAACGCTCTTCACTATGCCTCTAAACGGGGATTAACAGGGCCTAATCGTGTTGCCAGCGCACTCAAAGAGGTTCGGCGGCCGGCATTTTATACGGCATTAACAACAGTTGCCGGTCTCGCTTCGTTGGGCCTGAGCCCAATCCCTCCTATAAAAGTGTTTGGTTTGATATCAGCCGTTGGCGTGGGGCTTATCTATTTTATCGTGATTCATTTGGTTCCCAATATATTTGCCCGCTATGACTACGTGGAGTGGCCGAGTCGGAAATCTGGGCTGGCCGGTTTGGATCGGCTGGTCAGCGGGTTATTCCGTATCGGTGTGCGTTATCCGCTATATGTGGTTGGTTCGATCGCGTTGGTTTTGGGGGCACTGTTGCCGCAAGTTGGGAAGATCGTGGTGGAAACCAATATCCAGGAGTTTTTCTATCCCGATCATCCGATTCGGATGGCTACCGAGAGGATAGAAGAGAGGTTGGTGGGTACCTCATCGTTGGATATTGTGTTTAAGGCGAGCCAGCCCGGTGGGCTGAAGCAGCCGAAGGTACTAAACAATATCCGGGCATTTCAACGCTGGGTGGAGTCGCAGCCTGAGGTAGACAAGAGTATCTCGTTGGCAGATTTTGTTGAAGAGATGCACTGGGGGTTTAATGCCGAGAATCCGGAATACCGGCGTATACCGGATAACATGGAGCTAATTAGCCAGTACCTATTGGTATACGATGGGGAAGATCTTTTCGACTTTGTCGATGAAAGCTACCGCATAACTCATGTAAGTTTGAATGTGAATGTGCATGGGGCCAATGCGCTTTCTGGGCTGATGGATCGAATCAGGGAATATCTCGCCAAGCACTCCATCAACGGAATCAATTGGGAGATAGCTGGATTTGGACGGCTCTTCGCAGATCAGGAGGATCTATTGATTGAGGGGCAGGTGAAGAGCCTGCTGGGCGCCCTAGGACTCATATTCCTGTTAATGCTAATACAGTGGCGCTCAATCGGTAGTGCGGTGCTCTGCATGATTCCCAATCTGTCACCTATACTGCTTATATTTATTATCATGGGCCTGTTTGGCCTCTGGCTGGATATGGCTACAGCGATGATTGCTAGCGTGGCAGTAGGTATAGCGGTGGACGATACGATCCATGTTTATCACGGTTTTATCAGTCGTGTTAGACGAGGGGTGAGTCCGATTGTTGCGTTGGTCAAGACCTATAAACATGCCGGTAGAGCGGTACTGACAACTACCATTATCTTGAGTGCACAGTTTATTGTGCTGACGCTTTCTGAGTTTGTTCCAACAGCTCATTTTGGTCTTTTAACCAGTATCGGACTGGTTTCAGCACTGTTTTTTGATTTGTTGCTGTTACCGGCGTTGCTAATTTTGATTTATGCCAGGCATCCGGCCGTCATGAAACGGGAGCCGTTATTTATGCGGCGACAAGATGGGAGTCGGAGCGATGGGACAGATAGCGTAGGATGAAATTCAAACCCTTTTTGTTGAGGGGTAATTGTCAGAATATGCGACTGTTTTCAAGCGTGACTAGGATGTAAACGCTTAATCTTAGCCACAATGTACGATGGGTGTTGGATTTTATATAGCTCGTGTTAGGATCAGTCCATTTATAGTTGGCCCAATAGTAAACACTAGGGTAATATAAAGCATTATTTTATTAACAAACCCAGTAGGTTGGGTGGTTATCTTGAGATTTTGAGTGAATCTTTATCGGTCGGATCTGGGTGCTTGTTACTGATGAATCAATGCCTGATCGGACCAGTAGAGTTACAGTTCGGAACCGGGAAGTAGCGTGAGTCTGCGGCGGGGACTATCAGGCCACTCCTTTCGTTACAATGTGCCGAAGAATGGTTGTACAACAATATAGTGTAAGGGAGAACATGCTTGTGCCTATCAACAATTTACTATCATCACGCCGGTTGCTAACACAGGGCCTATTTATAGCTCTGGTGGTGCTGCTCGCCGGCTGTGCATCAAAATATCCCCAGGTCACCAGTGACCAACTTCAGGCAGAACAAGATTTCGATTACATCATTGGGCCGGGTGATAAATTGAATATTTTTGTCTGGGGTAATCAGGAACTGACTGTTACGGTTCCCGTTCGACCGGATGGAAAAATTACCACGAGGCTGGTGGAAGATATCCAGGCAAGCGGTAAAACGCCTACTCAATTGGCCAGGGATGTCGAGAAGGCTTATTCCGAATATGTGAAAAATGCAGTGGTCACGGTGATAGTCGATAAATTTGTCGGCATCCCAACCCAACAGGTCAGAGTTTTGGGTGAAGCGGCAGAGCCTATTTCTGTTCCGTTTAGAAAACATATGACACTGCTTGATTTGATGATCGAAGTGGGTGGTTTGACAGAATTTGCCGATGGCAACAAGTCAGTTCTGATCAGAAATGTTAATGGCGAGCAGCAAGTCTATAACGTTCGTCTGGAAGATCTGATAAAAGATGGCGATATCTCCGCAAATTTGGCGTTGATGCCTGGCGATATCATGATCATCCCCGAGGCGTGGTTCTAGATCACATAGCATCTCTTTAAGTAGAGATAGGTTGGTATCGATAGGTAAGCAGATCGGATCTTGGTCAGTTAGCTGACTCGGGATTCGGTCTGTCGGTTGTTTTCACAATCGATATCCTGAATTGATGGACGGCGAATAGTTAGACCATTTTGGTTCGCAGTAACAGGGATATTGAGGTTAAAAACTCAACAGTCATGGGTGTGGCAGGGATATATGCAAGAACTCCTTGAACAGATTACCGAGTATCTTTACGGCGTGTGGCGGTTTCGCTGGGTGGCCTTGGTCGCAGCGTGGATTGTTGCCATTGCCGGATGGCTCTTCATTGCACAGCTTCCCGATAAGTATGAAGCCACCGCCAGATTGCATGTCGACAGCAATAGTATATTAGGGCCCCTTCTGCGTGGCCTGGCTATTCAACCCAATGTGGGGCAACGGGTCACCTTAATGAGCAAGACGCTTCTCAGTCGACCCAATATGGAAAAGCTAATGCGCATGGTTGATTTGGATCTCAAGGTCAGGAATGACCAGGATAAAGAGACCCTCATTACGGAACTGCGTGACAATATTGAGCTGAGTGGCCAGCGTAGCAACTCTTCACTTTACTCCATCTCTTATACCCATTCAGATCGGCTGGTTGCGCAGCGGGTAGTACAATCTTTGATCTCTATATTTATCGAAAGTGCCTTAGGTGAAAAACGCAAAGACAGTGCGGGCGCCCAAGAGTTTTTGGATAAACAGATCGCTGAGTATGAGGTGAGGCTTGCTGAGGCGGAAGGGAAGTTGGCTGATTTTAAACGGCGCTATGTCGGCAGCATGCCGGGCGAACAGGGTGGTTACTATCAGCGTCTGGAGATGGCACGAGGCCTGTTGGGTACGGCTCAGTTAGAACTTCGGGAGGCGGAGAATCGTCGTGCTGAAATCAAGCGCCAACTGGAAGGCGAGGAGCCGGTGTTTATTCCGGGAGGGAGCGAAGAGTTTTCAATAGCTTCACCCTTGGATCAGCGAATCCAGAATCTTCAGAGTCGCCTGGATGAGCTATTGCTGAAGTACACAGATCGACATCCAGATGTAATAGAGATTAAAACCATCATTGCTAATCTGGAAGAGGAAAAAAAGCAGGAGCTTAAGGAGAGTAAGACCGAACCGGTGGCCGCTCAGGCCAATCTACAATCCAGTCCAGTATACCAGCAGATGCGTACCATGCTCTCTGAATCAGAGGCTCGTGTCGCTGAATTGAAGGTGCGTGCAGAAGAGTACGCCAAGCGGGTCAAGGAATTGGAGGAAAAGGTCGACCAGATTCCTTTGATAGAAGCTGAGCTGCAGCAGTTGAATCGAGACTATGAGGCCGTGTCCCAACAGCATGCTGCTCTGCTAAAGCGACGGGAATCAGCGCATCTATCAGAGAAGGCTGAGCAGGACGCGTCAGAAGTTAAGTTCCGTGTTATCGATCCCCCATTTGTACCCCTCAAGCCGTCTCAGCCTAACAAGCTGTTACTCAATGGTGCGGTTTTTCTGGGTGGTCTGGGAGCGGGAATAGGCCTTGCATTTCTGATTTCGTTGATACGCCCTGTTTTTTACAGTCGTGGTGCACTCAACCGTATTACCGGCTTACCTGTTCTTGGGTCAGTCGCATTCATCCCTTCGAAATCGCAACTACGCAGACAGCGATTTGCCGGTGCTATGTTTGTCTCTTTGGTGTTGCTTCTGGGAACACTTTTTCTAGGGGTAAATTTGTTGCACGACATGGGCTTTGATCTATTAGGGAAAGTGCAAAGTCTTGGGGCACGGGTTTTATGAGCATTATTGAAAAAGCTATAGAAAAGCTTAACGCCGAGCAGGCGGGGAAAACCGATAATTTACCGAGTGATCCGCCGGATGCCAACACGGGCTCAGCACAAGCCCAAGCGGCGACTCGTACCGTATTAGATCAATCTGAAAGGGATACAGAAGCAAGAAATGGGAAGTTTGTCGAACTACCGATAGACTATCTCAAGTCGCTCGGTATGGTGACGCCGGATGAACCGCGT
>NZ_JBNKFS010000011.1:0-142793 GCF_050289425.1 Sedimenticola sp.
ATGCGCGTCACGACGACGATGCGACGCACTGCGGTGTCGGCATCCTCCATCGCCTGGATCGAGTTGCGCACGAGGTTGAGGAACACCTGCGTGAGGCGCGCGGCGTCGGCCTCGATCTCGGGGATCGACGGGTCGTAGAGCCGGTCGAACTCGTCGGTCTCCAACGGGATCGGCGGCGGATTGAGCCAGACATCGCGCTTGCCGTGCTGCTGCACCAGGGCACGGGCGTTGCCGGGATTGGTCTCCAGATGGAACACCCGTGAAGCGTGGGCATAGAGCACCGGGTCCGCCACCACTTGGTCGTAGGAGGGGATGCGCACCACCGCATGGGCGCGATCGGATTTTTTCGGTCGCTGATGGAAACTGACTACCTTAGCCCCGGCATCCGGGGTGCTCTCACAGGCCGGTTCGCTCTCATAGGGTGACGGCTTGGGATCGATGCGTCCCGGCTCATCCACCGTACTGGAGTCGATCTCCAGCCACCCTTCGGGAAGACCCTGGCGCATGAAGCCGGTGCCGCGCACATCGGTGATCTCGCCGATCGCCTCACCCTGGGCCAGCCGATGGGCCACCTCGACAATGGCCCGCTCGGCATTGCCGAACATCAGCAGGTCAGCCTTGGAGTCCGGCAGGATGGAACGGCGTACCTTGTCCGACCAGTAGTCGTAATGGGCGATGCGGCGCAGGCTCGCCTCAATGCCGCCGATGATGATCGGCACACCCTTGAATGCCTCCCTAGCACGCTGGGCATAGACCACCACCGAGCGATCAGGCCGCTTACCGCCCTCCCCGTCCGGCGTGTAGGCGTCATTGGAGCGGATCTTACGATCGGCGGTGTAGCGGTTGACCATCGAGTCCATGTTGCCGGCGGTGATACCGAAAAACAGGTTCGGCTTGCCCAGCCGCTGGAAATCCTCCACCGCACGCCAGTCCGGTTGCGAAATAATCCCCACCCGGAACCCCTGCGCCTCCAGCAACCGCCCGATCAACGCCATCCCGAAACTGGGGTGATCCACATAGGCATCCCCGGTCACCAGAATCACATCGCAACTGTCCCAGCCCAGGGCATCCATCTCCTCGCGGGACATGGGCAGCACCGGCGCGGTACCGAAGCGCTTGGCCCAGTACTGGCGATAAGAGAAGAGATGGGGAGCCGATTGCATGGGGGAGTACCGTGAAAAAGTTGACGGGAGAGTATACCGGGTTGAAACACGAAATGCAGGTGGATTCGCCCTTAACCTGATGAAATAAAAGGTTAAAATAGGAAAAAACACCCAGTCCATGGCTCAAAGAGCAAAACACCCCAAGAAAGTACCAGCCCTCCTCCGAGCCGCCAACGGAGAAACTGTTTCACCTACCTGCGATTCTCTGATAGCCTCAAGGAATCTAAGGGATATCTGATCGGCAGGAAGCTAAAAGCCCCGCACTTTTCAGCCGCCGGTCGAATCAGTCCGAACACGGCAGGAAAAATAATGCATAGAACAATAAGTCGTATCATTCACTTACCTGAGCGGGCTTACTGTATTTTTCACTTATCAAAGTGAGGAAGTTGGGTAATCAAATGTTAGATTTATTAAACCCGGAATACTGAGTAGACATGAAAACCGAAGTACAACTGGCAACTCAGAAGTTTAAAGAAGGAAATTGGCATGAGTTTTGTGCCATTGTTAAAAATAATCCAGAGTTCTTGCATACGGCGGGAATGTTCTGGTTTGACATGTCGTCAAGAAAAGAAAACTTGCCGGCAATGGATTGTTTGTATGGGCTTGGAATAGATCTGAATAAACCAGATAGTACTGGGACGCCACTAAGTAAGGCAGCCTCTGATGGCGCTATGAAGAGTGTACAGTGGTTACTAGACAAAAACGTAATCATAGATGAAAGCAGCATTACGAATAACCCCTTATTCGCCGCTATACAGGGCGATCATGTTGAACTAGTCAAATTATTTATAGAGTTAGGTGTTGATACAAAAAAGGTCTATCCGTGCGGGCGTGATGCACTAGCATTTTCTGAGAATTGGGGTAATAGCGATATTATTTCCTTACTGGGAGGTGACCCCAATAGAATGAAAGAACCTTGGGTTAATACAAAGTTACGTGATTTTACAGGTGAAAAAGTAACAGAAGAAATGCTAGAGGGGATACAAAACGAGTTACATATAGTGTTTCCAGAGTATTTTAAAAACTACTTACAGTATTCATTTCCTCCTGATCTGTTTTTTAAAGAATCCAAAGATAACGATGATTGGGAGTGGTTAGGCAGTGACAGCTTGTTGTTCCACACCGCACGTAGTTATATTGCATACAATAGTAAAGACCCTCAAGTATCAAGAAAAGAGTTGCTGTACAGCAGCCATATAGCATTCGGCACAAATGGCGCCGGAGATTTTTGGTGCATTAAGAAAAACGGAGAAGATGACTTAGTTTCCATTTACGAACATGAATTAGATAGCTTTACGGAAACAGGCACTTCATTTGCGCCTTTTGTTCAGAGCCTCATTGATGAATATGAGTAATCGCCAATCAGTTCTAGCTGATTTGAATCTAACAAAAAAAGTCACCCGACGCGCAAAAAGCGCGCTCGGGTGCTTTAAGCGTTCGAAAGAGAAGAAAAAATGAGTATGGGGCAAATCCACGTAAGCCAGCAAAAGCGCATACGATCATTTTCTATAGATAAGGCAGGCCTAAGAGGGTTGCTCGAAATGCTTCAGGAACGGGCGTATGCGGCTGCGGAAATAGAAAAACATAATCTACCAAGAGCGCCAGAACATACTGATGAAAAGTACGAACAAGCGCTAAAAGACTTGGAAGAAGGATTTAAGTTATTTCTAACAGTTTCGGGTTCTGATGGTAGGAAGTTGACTGGTAGCATAGCAGAGGTTTTCGACTCTCCTAATTTTCCTGAAGAGGTTAAAGATGTGTTTTTCGACACTTCGACAACCCTAAGAGCAAGACATAATTATGTACCGTTAAATAAGATGATTCTTTATCTCGATTTCAGTCGACCCGAAATTTTCAATTTTACGATCCTCCCATCGCAGGAAACGCAAAATGAAAGCAAACTGGCCGTTGAAGGTAAAGATGCAACATGGGTGAATGGCGTCTTTAAAGAGTTCTTTGATTTTATTCAAAGCAAACCATCAACATCGCCATGGCTTCATCGACACTCTATATATGATCTTTTGCTTTGGATTGTTGGTTTTCCTCTATCGTTTTGGATCTGCAGCAAACTCTCGCCTTATATAAATTCGGCGTTTTCGCAACAATCAGTGTTTTTAATGTCGGCCCTATATTTTTATGTGTTCATTTTGGCGCTAAATATATTAAGGGTGGCTTTCCATTACGCCCGTTGGATCTGGCCGTTAACCGAGTTCAAAGGGGAACGTAGTTCGACGACAAAGCATAAAGCAATGTTTTCTGTTCTTGCAAGCGGCCTTGGGCTACCCGCTTTGTACGATTTTTTGAAATGGCTCATTCGGTAAAATTCGACTCGGGTAGCCGGGGGTCTTTAACCCCCAGCCCCCACAACACCCTGCATGCGGCTCCGCACAGGGCGTTTCACTTGAAGAAATGGGGACGCAACTATTTTTAGGAGGAACAACCGGGAACAGACCACGGTTTTCTTGGATTGCCCTATAAAAAAACTTGGGTTTCTCCCTGATTATTCCGTTGGCGGCTGAATTATGACTTTGAGCAGAACAAAAGACCCCCACCATTTAGTCGCCACCACACCCCTCAGAGGACTGATAATCTATAAGCCCTTCTATGTATGCCTGACACCTATCTTGGATATCACATATAGCGTGACATTACATGTGTCCATTTTATTGGGGAAAGATCAGCCCTGATTATTCTCATCGGCGGCTGAATTATGACTTTGAGCAGCATAAGAGGAAGACGCTAAAGTGCAAAACATAGCAACTATTGCGACAGGTTTCGTGGCTCTGCTACACCTATACATCCTGTATTTGGAGATTTTTTTATGGAACACCCCAAAGGGACGAAGGACGTTTGGTCTTTCCGAGGAGTTTGCCGCTGCATCAAAGGTTTTGGCTGCTAATCAAGGGCTCTATAACGGCTTCTTGGCCGCAGGTCTGATCTGGGGCATATGGCAAGGTTCCACGGGCCAATCGATCAAGATTTTTTTCTTGGCTTGTGTCGTTGTAGCAGGTGTTTTTGGCGCGGCCACCTCTAGTAAGAGAATCCTGTTTGTTCAAGCACTTCCTGGTGCTATTGCATTGGTATTGGTCCTCTTGTCGGGTTAATCAGAATCAACCCAGAAGGTCAAAGAAATAGAGGATCTATCATATGTTGAGACGAGCCAAACATGGGGCCATCTATTATTTATGAGAAAGGCAGATGCATCCAATTTCATCACGCAAGGGCTACCGTTGTGCATATCGCTGGAAGGTAAAATCAATTGAGAATAGTGCTACTACCAGGTATGGATGGAACAGGGAGGTTATTTTCTCCTCTATTGCCATTTCTGGATAAAGATAGCACTACCATAATCTCATACCCCACTGTAGGAAAGCAGGACTACGACACACTCGCAGAGCATGTTAAGTCAAAGTTACCCGATGAAGAGTTTATATTGGTGGCTGAGTCATTCTCAGGTCCAATAGGGGCTATTCTGGCTAAGAGCAATATACCCAATCTTAAAGCTATAGTTTTTGTAGCCACATTCTTATCAACGCCGAGTCGACCCCTTTTAAAGATCGTCCGCCATTTACCAATAAAACTATTTTCGAAAATGCCATTTGTGTCGGCAATCTATCGATTTTATATGTTCGACCCCCATGCTGGTGAAGGAGTCTTGTCTCTATTTAAAGACGTATTAGCCGAATTGCCATCTAAAACTCTAAAACAGAGAATGGCAGCCATTCAATCGTTGAAGCCAAGTGGTGGGTGTATAGAACTGCCTGCTGTCTATATACGGCCAGAAGAAGATAGACTTGTCCCATATAGCAAGTGCCTTGAATTCAAGTCACTGTTTAAAAATCTTTCCGTAAGAAGTATTTCAGGCCCACACTTCATTATTCAAGTAAATCCTGAAGAATGTGCCAGGGTTATAAATAGTGTTCACGCTTGTTAACAAAGGCCATTAAACGGCTCGCGCTAAGATATATTTACCGCTAGCACCAACATTAACCACAGAACAATGAACAAAAAGAATTCAACTCTATTTACGCTGTTTCTGATAGCCATTGGCATGACGATTGTGGAAGTTTTACTTAACAGCAAGGGTGAAGTCGTATCTGATTCAACCCAATCTCTTTGGGGACTAATTTCACTTATCTTAACCATAATTTGGGCCGTGGCTGATTCAGAAACCAATAATTTTGACAAGCCATTTGATTTTGGCTTTCTCATGTATGTGTTTTGGCCTATCGCATTGCCTTATTATCTCTGTAAAACTCGCGGCACTGATGGATTGATTCTGTTTATCGGCTTCATAGGCATTTGGCTTGGCCCGTGGCTGGCAGGACTTGTAGCCTACACCTATATTTATGCGCCTTAGCTCAGCTAAAAAACTGATGGAACATTGTCGCTTCATGGACTGACCCGTATTTTCTCCTGGCACTACCCTACAGCAGTATGTCGGATGTTAAATGCCACATAGCCATTTAAAAATTAGGTTGGAAAAAACAGCCGCAGCGAACAACCTGGGACAGACCAGAATGGCACTAACTTAAGCTCCCTTATCATAGATTTTATCTCTACTACAGGCACAATTCTGAGACAATTGGGTATGCAATACACGACCCCCTTGCTTCCCGGATTTCATCTTCCCAGATCGTGGCTGGGCAGAACATGGGACACCATTTAGTCGCCACCACACCCCTCAGAGGACTGATAATCTATAAGCCCTTCTATGTATGCCTGACACCTAATCTTGGATATCAAATATAGCGTGACATTACATGTGTCCATTTTATTGGGGAAAGATCAGAGCCAGAAACCGCCACAAATCGAAAGGGCGAGCCAAAGTCGTGCACGTCTTTGGGGTGATGAAGGGGCGCTTCGGGCCCACAAAGGTCAGGTACAAGGGAACGGCGAAGAACGCCCATCATCTCTTTTTATCCTGTACACGGGTGAATCTGGTCATGGTCAAAAAAACGCTCATGCGACGAAATCGGCTGGTATTACAGGCGTAGTGCGCATGGCTATCGGGCCGAAATGGCTGGTCTGAAGGATGAAATGGCCTCCGTGGAGACCCAAGATCATCGGCAATAGAGCAGGTCCTCGCATATTTATTGCCCAAGCGCTTGAAGACATCGATTAACCAGACCTTCCCTAACTATACCGGGGGAAGATCATACCCGCCCAGCACGCCTTCCTGATTCATCAGTATTTTCCCAAGCAGGCTCGCTACTGGTTGTAGCCGAGACCGAGCTTCGAAGGGATGAAGCGTTACTGAGCCACCGCCCTCGAAAGCGACTACAGTGGCGTACGCCCTACAAGTCTTTTTTTCAAGAAAACTGAACTGACGGTTGCACTTGGGAGTTGAGTTCGCATACATTCTATTTGGCAATATTTTCTCGGGCAGAATTAAACTAATTGGGGAGCCTTATGATCGGTAGCTACAGAAATGTCACTGCAGCTCGAAAAGAGGGGATCGAAAAGAAGCGCGCCTATCTTATCGGCGGCGGCATTGCATCACTGGCAGCAGCCGCATACCTGATAAGAGATGGCCATATGACCGGTGAGCAAATCACCATTCTGGAGCAGCTCGACATCGATGGCGGATGCCTGGATGGCAGTGGTAATGCCATTGATGGTTACCTCATGCGCGGTGGGCGCGAGATGGAGGCACACTATGAATGCACCTGGGATCTCTTCTCGTTCATCCCGGATTTAATGCGCAAAGATCCTGACGAGGTGCCCACGAACCCGAGACCCGAACTCGTTTCCAATCCGGACCAAACCGTTTTGAAGCGGATACGCGATGTCAACCAATGGGACCCCAATTCCTCAAAATGCCGTTTGATGAGTAACTGTGGCGATCCGGACCGTGATCCCTCGTTGGGATTGTCGATTGGACATGTCATGGAACTGACAAAATTGACCCTCAAAACGGAAGAAGAACTAGGCGCAATGAGCGTGAAAGAGTTTTTCTCAGACTCTTTTTTCAAAACCAACATGTGGTACTTCTGGACATCAATGTTCGCCATGGAGACCTGGCACTCGGTCGTGGAGATGCGGCGTTACATGCAGCGTTTCATGCACCTGATGCCGACGATGAGCACACTGGAACATATTCTGTTTACTACCTATAACCAATACGAGTCGATGGTTCTGCCACTCCAGATATGGCTCAGGGATAAGAGCGTTAACTTTGACATGAAAACCCAGGTCACCGACCTGGATATAGAAATTACCAACGGTGAAAAAACCGTAACGGCCATTCATCTGTTCCGCGACACAGCCGATAACCACGAAACGATTACCACCACAGTGGATGATCTGGTATTCGTCACCAATGGCTCAATGACGGAAAACTCCACCACAGGTAATACGCATGAGCCCGCTGTTCTCAATAGAGAAGAAGGCGCTTGCTGGACGCTATGGAAAAACATCGCGGCAAAAGACCCCGCCTTTGGCAGGCCCGAGGTTTTTTGCTCGAATATTGATAAAAGCAAGTTTGTTTCTTTCACCATTACGGCAACCGACTCGCCGATAGCGGATTTGTTAAAAGAATTTACCGGTGTGGATCCTTATTCTCACAAGGCCGTGACGGGCGGCATCATGACGATCAAGGATTCCAGCTGGCTCATGAGTGCCACCTGTAACCGACAGCCGCAGTATCGAAGTCAACCTGTGGGTAGCTACCAGCCGAAACAGCACAAGGATGAACCGGACAAAAACGTGCTGGCGATCTGGGCCTACGGCCTGTTTCCGGACAATATCGGTGACTACGTCCAGAAAAAGATGAGCGATTGCAGCGGCGAAGAGTTGCTGACTGAACTGCTCTACCATTGGGGGGCCAAGGATCGGATTCCAGAAATCATGAAAACGGTCAAGGTGATCCCCTGCATGATGCCCTATATCACCAGCCAGTTTTTACCACGCGTAAAAGGTGACCGACCGGAAGTGGTCCCTGAAGGCTGTAAGAATCTCGCGTTCCTGGGTCAGTTCAGCGAGATCCCCGATGATTGTGTCTTTACCGTCGAGTATTCGGTTCGTTCAGCCATCATGGCTGTGTACACATTACTGGGTATAACCGACAAATCGCCACCCGATGTTTACCCTTCCAAGGACGATGTGCGTGTGATCCTCAAAGCAAGCGAAACCATGTATGGCGGGGAGATTCCGGGTGAGCACTTGCTGAAGCACCTGCTGAAAGGAACAAGCCTATCTGGTTCGCTGGATTAGCATCGTAAAGAACTTACGGGTCATGAGTATGAAAACCGAAAAAATCCTGGTCGTTCTTTTATCCGTTTTCGCCCTGAGCACATACAGTGCAACGGGGCTAACCGAACAGGTCATCAAGAAATCCCCTACGACAAAAACCATCATTCTGTCCATTGATGGCGGTGGCATAAAGGGCGTTATTCCCGCGATTATTATTCAACAAATTGAATCATCACTGGGGAAACCGTCTTACCGGCTATTTGATATCATCGGCGGAACTTCTACCGGCGGCATTATCAGCGCCGCCCTGACCACCCCCCGAGAAAACACCGGCAAACCCTATACCGCCAGTGAGTTAGTGGATATCTACCGCAAGGACGGCGATCAAATCTTCCTGGCCCAGGGTTGTGAGATTGAACAGTGTGCAACCTACTTCGCCGATAACGGCAGCGGAAGTGGAATCGAACCCTATATGCGCAAGATGTATGGCCCCGATGTTTCGCTCATTAACAGCCGTAATAAAATGCAATCTTTACCGGGTAACCGCGTAAAGCATATGTTCACAACTTCGTACATCGTGAATAACAGCCATAATAAAGTATCGGTACCCGCCCGTGGTCGAAACTTTGGCCCCTATCTTTTTAACTGGTTTGATGCTGTCAATCGACCTGCGACGGATAACTACACTGTGTGGGAAGCCGCCAGGGGAACGAGTGCCGCACCCACCTATTTCCCGATTGCCCATGTGGGGGGAGGAATATCCCCCAGATCGTCTGCGGCCAGCAAATGGGTAGTGGATGGTGGAACCATGTCGAATAGTCCGGCTGTCTGGGGTGTGACAGAAGCCTTTAGAATCGGCATAGCCTCACGCCTTGAAGACATCATTGTTATATCGCTGGGAACGGGAATCCATGAAGGCGGTGCAGGTGTTGGTATTGATAGTAATGCGATAAAGAATGTTGTTCCTAAAGAAGGTAACTGGAGCACACTGCCCTGGATGGTCGAGAAGCTGGATGATCTTGAAGGTGCCGATCACAGTCGGGGGGCATTATTGAGTATTATTCTGGATGCCGTACAGTCGGTCACTAACAGCCAGTTGACCGCATTGAAACAGGCTGGACTAAAGTATTATCGCCTGGAACCGAAACTCACATACAGTCAAAGCCATATGGATAACATCGACCCGAACAATATCCAGTCTTTAATGACAACGGCAAAAACGTACATAGAGGGTGAAGGCGCAGCAATTTTTGAGGCTGTTATTAATGAATTACGAAGCTCACCTTAACCTGGGATATGTGAGACAGTACTGATTGTCACACTATTGATTTGCCTGTTGAGGCATCATCAACGTGCCGAGTTCCATCATGGCTGGTCGATGGACGACATGGCCTCCTTGGAGGCCTAAGATCAACGGCAATAGAGCAGGTTCTGGCATATTTAAAGGCATCATTGATCAGACTTTGCTTAACTTAACTGATAGTTTTAGCATATCTGGTCATTTACCGTATGAGTGGCAGAAAAAATACAGTCCCGTACCGGAATACGGGAACAGGAAACCGGCATTCGCGATGAAACAGGGGTTGAGTCTGTACGAGCATAAAGATAGTAATCGGCGAATTATAAAACTAAATCATGAAAACTATAACTTCGCTGCACGAAACAGATTTTCATCTTAAATCCACGTTCTGGCTTTCTATCACTGCCGGAACCCTGGTATTGCCTTTTGCCTATTATCATTTGGCATATCAAGACCCGGTAATCGGTATCGGCGCCGTGATTACCTCGGTGAGTTTGTACATGGTTGCCTGGCTCTGTTACAAGAAGATCTATAAAACAATCTATACCTTTATCTGGCTGACCCCTTTTACGACAATTTTTGTCGCTTACCTGACGAATAAAATTGGAATCAGCGGTACCTACTGGTGTTATTCAACGGTGCTGTTGTATTACTTTATGATGTCGGAGCGCCAAGCTTGGCTATCCAATATCTTGTTTATTCTGGTCAATCTACCGGTGGTATGGCAACTTCTGGAGACAACCGAGGCCATCCGGTTCACAGTCACTTTCCTGTTAGTCTGCACTTATTCGGCCATTTTTCTGCACGTCATTACCAGGCAGTATAGTGAACTTACCCATCAGGCGATTACCGACAAACTCACCGGTCTATATAACAGAACACTGCTTCAGGATTCGTTGATTTATGCGATACGTCAAGCCAAACGTACCAAAACGGGATTTACGCTCATCATCATGGACATCGATCATTTCAAGAAGATCAATGACGAACTGGGCCATGATATGGGCGATCAGGTTCTGATACAGCTCGGAGCGTTTTTAAAGAGCTTTTTTCGCGAGAGTGACAAGATATTCAGAATCGGCGGCGAGGAGTTTTTGATACTGACTTACAATACCGAGGAAACCGACTGTATCAAAATGGTGGAAAAACTACGGAGGAAGATTGAAAACCTCCCACTAATACCCGACAGAAAGGTAACCGTCAGTATCGGCGTGGCCAGTCAGGGTTCCGCAAAAGACTGGAAGCAATGGATGAAGGCCTGCGACGAGAATCTGTATGAGGCCAAGAATGGTGGGCGTAACCGGGTAGTTGCCAGTTCGGTTGTCTAGTCAGAACAAAAAGATGTTGCCTAGTCTGAAAGCCAGTTCTGCCCAGTTTGATTAGATTGGATAAGCGAAACGAAACCATCATAGAACAGAACATGGGACACCCGCCATTTAGTCGACAGTAAAACGCGCTATATATGTTCATAAAGACCCCGGAAAACAGGATCTGACACGAATGGCACGTTTGACGGTAAATATCTAACGGCAAATGTCGGAATAGTTCATGACCGTGGAAACGCGCTTCATACTCAGAATCACCACGACGAGTTACTCGTAATCATTGAGGGCAACGTAGATTTCAAAGTTGGCGATGAAGTAAAGAATGTGAGCAAAGGCGATCTGGTATTCATCCCACAACACACGCTCCATGGGCCAATACTCGAGGAGGGACAAAGTCTTGCAGCACTTTCCATGTTTGCCCCCTTATTTTGACCGATCCAAGAGCGATATTGTGTGGACAGAGACTCGCCTTGGTTAAGCCGGAGCCAAACCAAGCTCTGAAGGCAGGCAATTCAAGATAATATTGCAAGCATAGTCGTAATTCATAAACAATTCGCAGAACAAGAGACTACAGTTGACGCTCCTGTTGTTGCATAACCTTCACTCAACTGTGCTGAATATTATGCCTGAAATGACCATCGAAGCCGTCAACCAAGCTGAACTACCGAAGTTGTGCAATCTATTCAATCTGGCTCGGGTTAAGAATGGCTGTTTTCCTGACGAGACTTTTGAGATGGCAGAGTTTGCTCAGGTGATCGAGGGCGAGCGTCTGTTTGTATCGCGAATTGCCAATAAAATCACTGGATTCGCATCGGTCTGGGAACCAGATAACTTTCTGCACCATCTGTATGTGTCGCCCCAGTATCAACGTCAGGGTGTAGGGAGTGCACTGCTTGATTACTGTGTAAACCTGTTCGGGTTACCGATGACACTTAAGTGTATCAAGGCAAATGTCGCGGCATGCGATTTTTACGAGAAGCATGGTTGGCACATTGCTGAGAAAGCCGAAGGTCCTGAAGGGAAGTATTTCCTGTATATCAGGGAGACGTAATCAATGGGGGCAAACCTCGTTGATTAGATTTCACTTTGCTGAGGGACTTCGAGTCAAAGCATGCTAATAGGAGAAACGACTGTGACGTTAATGACAATCTTACTTTTTATACCTGCCTGCTTTGCTTTGAATATGGCACCTGGGCCAAACAATCTTCTTTCAATGGCCAATGCAAAAAGGTATGGCATAAGAACTGCCTGTTATGCGGGAATCGGCCGCCTCGTCGCGTTCTTAGGTATGATTACTCTTGCGGCGACGGGGCTTGCAACCGTTCTGTACACATCTGAAAAGTTGTTCTTTTTAATAAAGGTTGTCGGAGGGCTATATCTCATTTGGTTAGCTTTCCAATTATGGATGGCAGACCCTTCAGACAGTGGAAGTGAAGCGCCAGGAGGAAGCAGCTTATTTCAGTTGGCGAAGCAAGAATTTTTTCTCGCGGCCGGAAATCCTAAGGCCATCTTGATTTTCACCGCCTTTCTGCCTCAGTTCGTAGACCCTACAGGTGCTGTTGGGTTACAGTTTTTAATTTTAGGCGAGCTGTTCTTAGTGCTTGAATGGATAGCAATAGCCGGGTACGCCTTTTTCGGAAAGGCCTTGCGGCATTGGTTCTCTCGGCCGTCAATGAGGCGTCTGTTTAACAGAATTTGCGCGGGGCTGCTTGGTAGCGCCGGGGTTGGACTTCTATTAGCGCGTCGTGAATAGACCAAGAAGATCAATGGAGTCTGACTCCATTGATAGTTTGACTGAGTGATATGCGTAAACAACCGGGGACACAAACAACCGGGGACAGACCACGGTTTTCTTGGATTGTCCTATTAAAAACTGGAGTCTGTCCCTGATTATTCATCTGCTCCCCTACGTCGGCGACTGAACTACGACTTTGAGCGGCATAAGAGGAAGACGCTAAAGTGCAAAACATAGCAACTATTGCGACAGGTTTTGTGGCTCTGCTACACCTATACATCCTGTATTTGGAGATGTTTTTGTGGAACACCCCAAAGGGCCGAAAGACGTTTGGTCTTTCCGAGGAGTTTGCCGCCGCATCGAAGGTTTTGGCTGCTAATCAAGGGCTCTATAACGGCTTCTTGGCCGCAGGTCTAATCTGGGGCATGTGGCAAGGTTCCACAGGCCAATCGATCAAGATTTTTTTCCTGGCTTGTGTCGTTGTAGCAGGTGTTTTTGGCGCTGTAACATCCAATAAGAGAATCCTGTTTATCCAGGCGTTTCCTGGTGCTGTAGCATTGGCATTGGTGTTCTTGTCGGGTGAGTCACCATGAGTACCAAGACAAAATGAGTACAGGACAGAACTCCACCTCACTAGGGTTCAATAGACACCACGTCTAACAAGACCGTCCGCCTCTGAGTGACTGGAAACGCTGGCGGTATCGGCCAGGTGTGACTCCTGTCAGGCGTTTGAACAGTCTGCGAAACGAGGTTGGATCTTCGTAGCCTGTCTGGTGTGCGATCAGGTCGATCGCAGCGTCTGTTGCTTCGAGCAGATGTTTGGCCTCTTCGACGCGTAGCGTCTGCACATAGTCGATCGGCGTATATCCGGTCGCCGCCTTAAAGCGGCGTTTGAACGTGCGCTCCGCCAATCCGGATTGTTGCACCATACCCATGACCGGGTTGGGGGCATCGTAATGTTCAGCCAACCATTGTTGGGAGTTCGCAATTACGGCATCTTCGTGACGTTTCGGTTTGCTCATTGCCGCAAACAGGAGTTGGCCCTCGCTGCGGTCCCCGAACAGGTACAGCTTCGCGGCGTTTACCGCCATGCCTTCGCCGTAATAGCTTGCAATCAGGTAAAGCACCAGATCTTCCCAGGCCGCCATGCCGCCGCAGGTTACGATGCGTTTCTCTTCATCGACCGGCACCAGCACCCGCCCTGCTTCGAGTTTCACCTGTGGATAAAAGCGTTTGAAATGGGCGACATAGGCCCAATGGGTCGTCGCCGGTTTGTCATCGAGGAGCCCGCTACCGGCGAGCAACACCGAGCCGGAGCAGACCGAGCAGACCGTCCCGCCCGCATTGTAAATGCGCTTGAGCCAGCTTTTGACCTGCGGCCACTTATGGTCGTGGCTGGTATCCGGATTGATCGCGAGATCGGTAACAATCACCACATCCGCATAGTCGATCTCATCCAGCGATGCATGCGGCGTAATCGGAACACCGCCCACACAGGTAAAGGGGTCACGCGACGGCGCCACAATCCGCACGTCAAATTCCACCGGATTCTGGGGCCCGCCCATCACTTCGGCCCAGGCGGCGCCAAACGACGAAAGCACTTCAAATAGGCCGTACAACACGGCCCCGGATGATTCGGGAACGGCAACAATACCGATAACCGGCGGTTTTTTGGATTGAGAGGCAGTCATTTCGCCAGCCATATTGGCACGTTTGGCCTGTTTTAGTCCATTTTCACTCTAACCAAGCCACACACGTCCTCATACCATGACCCCTCGAGTAAGCCCATTACGAAAGGAAACGGACATGTACACTGAAGCCGAAAACCGAATACCGTTTGAAAACAGCACCCCTACCCCCGAGGCCGGGGAAAAATTCCTCGAACGTACCTGCGACATCATCAATGCCGGTGCGCAGGCGGTGATGATCTCCATCGGCCACCGCGCCGGGTTGTTCGACACCCTGGCTCGTCTCAAGCCCGCGACAAGCCTGCAGATTGCCGATCAAGCCGGACTGGCGGAGCGTTACGTGCGTGAATGGCTGGCGACCATGGTGACCGCCGGTATCGTCACCTACTCGCCCCAGGGAAAGACCTATTACCTGCCGCCCACGCACGCCGCCTGCCTGACGCGCGGCGCGCCACTCGGCAACGTGGCCGTGTTCGCACAGCATGTGGCAATGATGGGGGCGCTTCAGGAGCAGACCCTGCACTGCCTTGAAAGCGGTGCCGGCACCCGCTATGGCGATTACCCCTGTTTTCACCAAGTCATGGCCGAGGATAGCGAACTGTCGGTGGTCGATTCACTGATCGACACCATCCTGCCGATGATCGACGGGGTCGTTGCACGGTTACAGGCCGGTATCAACGTCCTCGATGCCGGTTGCGGCAAGGGACTGGCCCTGATGAAGATGGCTGAGCACTACCCGCAGAGCCACTTCACCGGTTACGACCTGTGCGCGGACGCCATCACCGAGGCATCGCATACCGCCAAATCCCGGGACCTGCACAATGTCCGCTTTGCCGTTAAGGATATGACCGATTTTGAAGAGCCCGAGAGATACGATTTCATCACCTCTTTCGATGCGATTCACGACCAAAAGCATCCGGCAGCGCTGATTGCCCGCATCCAGCGCGCACTCAAGCCTTCAGGAATTTACCTGATGCAGGACATCGGCGGTTCAGCCCGGCTCGAAAACAATCTCGATTTTCCGATGGCATCATTGCTCTACGCCATATCCGTTACGCACTGCACGCCGGTTTCGATCGGCCAGGGCGGCGAAGGACTGGGTACCATGTGGGGCTGGGAGACGGCCCAGGCGATGCTCGAACAGGCCGGTTTCGCACAAATCGAACGCCGCTTGTTGGAACACGATCCGATGAACGTGTGGTTTATCAGCCGCAAGGAGCCGTCTCATGTCTCCTAATGCCACGGTAAAAGACGATAACGTCGTCATCATTGGTGCGGGTGCCAGCGGACTGGCAGTTGCCGAAGCGCTGCGCGAACGCGGCATCCCGGCTCGAATAATCGAGCAAGCGAACCGCGTGGGCGATGCCTGGTATCACCGCCACCCGCAACTGCGCCTGAACACGCACCGCCATCTGTCCGCCCTGCCGGGGCTCGCCATTCCAAAAGCCGCTGGCGCCTTTCCGTCACGCGATAGCATCATCCGCTATCTCACCGATTACGCGAAACGGCTCAATGTACCCATCGACTATGGCGTAGCGGTGACGCGCATCGACCGGGGTCAGACGGGATGGATGATCACTACCGACTCAGGCCATTATCATGCGCGTCACGTAGTCGTCGCCACGGGCCACGCCCGCATACCCACGATCCCCTCTTGGGAGGGCCGCGAAACCTTTGGCAAACCGATCATCCACGCTGCCGAATTCGGCGATCTCGCTCAATACCGCAAGAAGAAGATCCTGGTTGTCGGCGCGGGCAATTCGGGTACCGATATCCTGAACCATCTCGCCACCATCGAGACGGACCAAGTCTGGGTATCCGTCCGGCACGGACCGGTGATCTTTCCGGTTCGGCTGTTCGGTATCCCGATGCAACGCCTGTCGCCGCTGTTCGCCGTCATGCCGGTGCGCCTGGCCGATGCGATGCTCGCGCTCACCGAGACCGTGGCCTTCGGTAACCTGGCAAAGTGGGGGCTGCGTAAACACCCGCAAGGGGGCATAACGCGCCTGCTGGATACCGGCACCGCACCGGCTATCGACAACGGATTCGTCGCCGCGCTGAAGGCTGGAAAGGTAACCGTCGTGCCTGAAATCACAGGCTTTGAGGCAACCGGTGTGCGCCTGGCCGACAACCAAACCATCGAGCCGGATATCGTCATCGCGGCAACCGGTTACCGTACCGGCTTACAGTCGATGCTGGGGCACCTTGATGTGCTGGACGCCTCGGGTGTTCCGAAGACACATGGCGACGCGCAACTGGATGCTTATCCCGGTTTATGGTTTACCGGCATGCAACCCCGATTGACGGGCTTTTTCCAGCTGGCAGGCAGCACTGCCCGCGCCATTGCCCTGGCAATCGATCGTAATCTGGATCTCTGGAGCGCCAGCTTACCCGCCGACCTGTTCGAAATGCCGATGGATACCCCGTCGCCCCGGGGTTGATCGGGTCATTAAACATAACTAATGGGTCAGCGCCCTTTAGTTAGCGTGGCCCCAGTGGTGGGTGACGGCACACCGAGTCGTGGAGAAAAATCGGCACACAATTGCAGGCCCCTAGGGTTTGGGGGTTAGTGGTCGAATACGGAAAATAAGGCATGATGAAGGAAAATCACGCCTACCCCCCCAAACAAGGGATTTCACATTACCGGGTCTCTGTTTAATCTACGCCACGGATATCAACCTACTGAATCGATACTCTTTATTGTCAATCTAAGTACAGCTTTCAGTAAGAAAGGCGACAAGTTCCGACTCTGCATGTGATGCTGCCGAGAGTAGCGTAAGTAAAAAATATATTGGATAAAATCATGAAGAACTTCTTATCAATAACAATGGCTCTCGTCTGTTACTTATGCAGCAACTCCGCAATGGCGGTGCTTTACGATGTCACCATGACAGGCCTGGTCGAAAAAAATCAAACCAACCTCGGCATCTGTCCGGCGCAAGGTTTTAACGTCTGTCACTACTTTCCATTAAATGACACGATCAGCATGACTTTTCGTTATGATGACACTACACCGGTTGCTTACAACCTCACCGCTAGCAATACCGTCTATGACAACGTGATTAAATCGCTTTCCTTCTCCTCTGATGCAGTGGGCTATACGGGCAGTTATATCGGTGATTTTGGGCAGGTCATCGTTCGCAACGGGACTAAGGATGGCTTGACGTTTCGGTTTTGGGAAAGCACGCAGAATATATTCGCCAATGCCACAGCAGACCCGATGGACTTAACCACTTTACCTACCAGCCTCGCCTATCCGGCCGATGACATCTATGGTGATTTGGAGATTGATGCGATCCGTATCAACCTGACCAGCCTGAGCGACACCCTGTTCAATTCGTCCGACCTGCCAACCGCATTCAGTCTCACCGATTTTGATGATCCGGTATCGACCAACTGGAGCTTTAATGTGCGCACTTCAAGCGGATGGAGAGGCTCTGTTGGGGTTGGTATTAACGGCGTATCTGTTCAACAGGTAGCAGCATCTCCCGGCACCGCTACCAGTGCTACGGTTGCAGAACCTTCCAGCATCATCATAATAGGTTTGGGTTTAGTCGGACTCAGCACTACAAGACGCCGTTTACCGACGGATAAATTGGGATAGTCGGTATCGGCAATCCCAGCGGCGGGTATACCAGGGACGGACCAGGATGACATCCAAACCGAGTCCGCCCCTATTCCACCATGCAAATTCAAGATATTGCCGGCACTGCATTTAACGATACAATATTGCCTGCCATTGACATGCAGGCAGTAAATCCATGCAACAGACACTGATCGTTGAAGACGTCCCTGAAGCGCACAACTGGATTATCGACGGTGTGTCTACGGCTTTTCCGGACACAGTGATTTCCTCTGCCTTTTGTGCCAGGGACGCCAATGAACTTCTGGATAAGCATGACTACAATCTCGCGCTGATTGATCTTCAACTTCCCGATGGCAGTGGTGTTGATCTTATCGAGCGAATCAAGCATGCCACGCCGGCAACAGTCTGTGTGGTGGTTTCCATCTATGACGACGACCAGCATCTGTTCCCGGCGTTACAGGCTGGTGCGGGTGGCTACCTGCTTAAGGACATGCCATTCGAGCAATTTGTCCGCCGCTTAAGGGGGGTTCTGGATAATGATCCGCCACTCTCTCCTGCAATAGCCAGACGCCTGTTGAGTCATTTTAGCGACTCCCGACCAATGCCGGAGCATAATCTCACATCAAGGGAACGCGAAGTGCTTACACTGATCGCCAAAGGCAACAAACTGACCGATGTAGCTTCCAGCCTGTCAATCAGCCCTCATACGGCAGCCGATCATGTTAAAAACATTTATCGCAAGCTCAACATTTCATCCCGGGCAGAGGCTTCATTGGAAGCCACCCGCCTCGGCTTGATCACGCCACCCTGAAGTTTCGATATTTGTGCGGCGCCACTTCGGTGGCAGGTTGAAAAATGGGAAAAGCAGAAGGAACTGTCACCTTGATGCGGCAACGACATGGGTAGGGGGATAACCTGGCGACATCCGGCAGGTTATCCCCTCTTATTACTCACTCAACACCTTTAAGAAAAACCATCATGCTTGATCAGAGGGCATCCATCAGATCTTTCAATCGGTTTTTGAGAGATTCGGGCACTTCATCCTGGCCTGCCTGCTTCATCCGCATATTCAATTCCCGCTCCATCTGCGCCCGGGAGAAGCAGCTCTTGCAGTGAGCCAGGTGGTGCTCCATCTTGTCGAGAGTCTCTTGATCCTCTATTTCGCCATTGAGATAAGCATAAAGATGATCAAAAGCTTCCAGGCAATCACTATCAAAGGTATGGGTGTGATGCATCTCAGTTTTTTTAGTCATGTACTGCACTCCAATTTACTGCTATCGGTAATCAGCCCGGCTTCATTGGCGTGATGCCACAAAGCCTTTTGCAACAGTGTTCGACCACGGTTCATGCGTGATCGAATCGTACCGGCTGATACATTTAATACTTCGGCGGCTTCGTCATAGGAGAAACCGTCAACATTGATCAGCAAGACCGTGGCACGATAAGCCTCCGGTAAACTGTCAATCGCCTTGGTGATCTCTTCGCTTAACAGGTTGCTGACAAACTCCTTTTCCGGGTTCGCCCACCAATTGAGAAAATTGTCCGGTTGCTCGACCAGTAACGAGGCAACCTCTTCCTTTTGATATCCGCCCGGACTCTCTTCATAACAGGTCTCCTCCGGGCGGCGAGACTTTTTTCGATAGTGACTGATATAAAAGTTTCGCATAATGCGAAACACCCAGGGCCGGAATCGGCTGCGGTCTTCCAGTGTGGAGACGGCGGACCAAGCCTTGGCCACCGCATCAGCAACCAGGTCTTCAGCCTCTGCACGATTGCGGGTCATATGCAGCGCCGTCGAGTAGAGGGGACCCATCATCTCTTCGACGCGATTGCTGAACCAGCGTTTTATCTCCCTATCCAGCGGATTGGATGACACCTCAGCCATCGAGCGCCTCCATCCCCCGTCCATCCCGGTAGACCCGGATACTCCCCGGTTTCAATGCCTGCCAATTGTCCTGAGTTAATGGCGCGGTAGCCAATAACACGGTGCTCTGTAGATTGCCGGAAGCAGCGGGGGCCTGTACCAGTTCGTGCAAGTGGGTGTGAGCATGAACAAACAGATACTCGCCATTTCCCAATATGAAATTGAATTCACCATAGCGGCACAGTGACCCAACTGCCGGGCTGATCGCCTCGACCACTCGGGCTGGGGTAACCGCTTCACCGTAATCGATCCGTGATGCCAGGTTCTCCATCAGATAGCAGAAGGCCAACTCCGAGTCCGTATTGCCCATTGGTTGAAAGCGGCTATGGCGCAGGACGCCGGATTCCTCGAAGCCGGGTAGTTTGCCGTTATGGGCAAAGACCCAGGAGTAACCATTCCACTCCCGTTCAAATGGGTGGGTGTTGGCGGTGGCACGACCCACTACGGAAGGATTGGCCTTGCGGATATGGGCGATCACCACCGTGCTTTTCAGTTGGGATCTGGCCAACATGCGTAGATAGCGACTCTCTGCGGCCGGATTGGCGTCCTTGAAGACCCGTGACGCGTGACCCTCATAGTAGGCCACACCCCAGCCATCAGCATGGGGCCCTATCTTGCCCCCTCTAGGCATCAATAATGTCAGGTACTTGTCGACATCCATCGGTTGGTTAGCACTCATGGCGAACAGTTCGCACATCGCTCTCTCCTCCCTCTCAGTATAATCAGTTGTCCTTCACTTGCCGGGTTATTCGATACCGCCGGCATCCACATCGAATGCCGGCGGGTACCCCGTCAAAAGGTCAGCGTCTTCGCGCCTTCACTGACGACACCCAGCATGGCGGTGGAACCGGCCAGTTCGGCCCCTTCGATCAGGTCCTCCTTCTCATATCCGCGCACCATGGCACAAGGTGGGCAGACAAAGATAGAACCACCGCTGTCGATCACATTCTGCATCATCTCGGTAACCGGCGGATCCAGTGGATTAGGGCGGGCATTGACCGCCGCACCCTTGCGTGCCCAATCAGCACCTGAACTCACCAGGAACATGGTGACCTGGTAACCGGAAGCGATCCCACCATTTGCCACACTCCATGCCACTGAGGAACGCTCATCATCACAACCGCGGGTAACCACTACGACCAATTTTTTTGTATCAGACATGACTCTCTCCTTTGGTATTTATAAATAACATCGGCCTGCTTGCCGATTAGCACTTGCCGCTTCCTGAATCGGGGTGTTTGGCAATGTGTTATCGGTAAAGACGCAGGGGGAGAGATTTAGGTCCAGGAAATTTGAAAAAATATTGCAGGAATTAATGCCATATCAGGAATAGGTTCAGATGCGCTAAATCAAGATACTGGTGATCTTGCCTATCGGGGGTTACGGGAGACGCATCATTCTTCATATTGCCAGGCATAAACGTCACAGTAAAAGCCTGCCGTTAAACCGGCTATTAGACAGTCAGAACCGAACACGTTAATCGGCTACTCTTCATAATGTACCGATACAAAACATGCAGTCGATCTTTACGACATAGGTCAGGCCCCCGTCGGTGAAGTGTGACAAATGCATCTAATATGCCGCTGCAAATAGCCAATCGACGGAATTCGCAGTATTGTATTGCCACATCACCATAACGGATTCGCCAAGACCAAAAGGGAGAGGAGAACGCCATGAAACTGACCAGCGGCCAAATCCACAACAACCAGCCCGTCCCCGTTGCGAATACCTTTGGCAAGCATGATGACAGCAGTCATGTGGCGCTTGCCGACAATAGGAACCCGGACCTGAGCTGGGACGACGTACCCGCAGGCACACGCTCCTTTACGCTGATCTGCCACGACCCGGATGTGCCGAGCAGACCGGATGACGTGAACCAGGAGGGACGCGAAGTGCCCGCCGACCTGCCCCGTATCGACTTTTATCACTGGGTATTGGTTGATATACCGGCCAACCAGCGACAGATTGCCGCCGCGTCGGATGCCGACGGCATCACGGCCAAGGGCAAACCGGGCGGAGCTTCACCGGCCGGCGGCATTCGCGGCATCAACAGTTACACCGACTGGTTTGCAGGCGATGCCGACATGGCGGGCGACTACTATGGTTACGATGGCCCCTGCCCGCCGTGGAACGACAGTATCGTGCACCACTACCGGTTTACACTCTACGCGCTGGATATAGAAAGCTGCGGCCTCAGTGGCCGCTTTGGCGGTCCTGAGGCACTGGCGGCCATTGAAGGGCATGTGCTGGATAGCGCCTGTATCACCAGCACCTATGTGATCAATCCAAGGTTGGCCTGAGTGTAGAATCATAAGGGGTAAAATATGCGAATAGTTTTGCTATTGGTGGTAGTACTCATTGTCAGCCTTCTTGCATTGCGCCAACTCAATACGAGTTCTCCCACCCATACTGAAGCGAGCATTGATAAGATAAGCGAAGATATGGGTAGCAACCCTCCGAAGGTCCCTACAAAACCGCAAGATGTTCAAGCGTTTGGTGAGCAAATGAATAAATTTATCAACGATGCCGCCTCCACCCGACAAAAGCAGATAGAGCAACAAAAACAGTAATAGGTACGACACCAGGCAACTTGCTGAATCCGCATCGATGCCATCCCGTTAATGGAACGGCGGGTATTGTTGACTTATCATACCCTATCACGCATTCCTCCTCCGGGAGTACAGGTCACAAGGTGAAGTGGTTCGACATGTAAAACCGGGTAAGCTGAACAAAGAACAAGGCTATTGCTGAAACGACCTTTTGAATTAAACATGAATATCGACACTGCTATTTATTCGAAATCACGGCACACCCTTATGAAACAACTTATTGCTTTGACACTGTTCTTATCGATTGCCGGTTGTGCCACAAATCAAACTCAGGTACACCAGGCAAGCCAATGCGATCTGCTTGAAACGGTAGCGGGCTATCGCCTGTCAGTCACCGATCTGGTCTCCCTGAAAAAGAAGATAAATCAGCAATATACCTATCCTGATGGATCCCGACCGCAGCAAGCGCTGAATGATGGAGAGATATGCGGCCTGATCAAAGCCAGAACCGTGAAACTGTTTGATTCTTCGGAGATAAAGAGGAAGCAGGCAGACCCGGAGAAAGATGTTGTCACCGAGCAGCTTGATAATGGTCTGTTCTACATCAGCATTAAGCGTTTTGTCGATAATACGGCGATTGAGTTAGAGCGAATTTTGGCGGACCAGGCCTTCCAATACGCCGACGGCGTGGTGATTGATCTCAGAGGCAACCTGGGCGGCACACTATACAGCGTCAACAAAGTTGCGCAGCTGCTTGGGCCAACCAACAGGTTAATCGGCGAAACCAAAGGCTCCATGCCTGGCCGGTATTATACCGATAAACGAGCCTCACCGATCGGGTTAAGGAAACCGATGGTTGTTCTGGTGGACGACAAGACGTCCAGCGGTGCAGAGTTGCTGGCCGCATTTATCAAAAACCATCATCTCGGCACAGTGGCAGGGAAGAAGACAGCCGGCGCGGGAGTAGTCAGGACGGTAGTCAGGGTCAACTCCGCGACAATCATGCTGGTACCGGTTAATTATCTATTCGACTCAAATGGACAAGCGATTGAAGGGCATGGCGTTGAGCCAGATATAACCCTCTCTCAAGATGACTGTAAAGAAATTAATCGCTATGGTTTGTGCAAGGCAACACTGGAAAATATCCTAAGCCTCCGTTGAAATCATACCCGTCCACCTGTCTGTGCCAGCCGCAAACACTGCGCCAGTTCCTGCGCTGCCCGTTCATCAATAGTCAGGCGTACCAACCGCTCCATGCGCGCTATCGCCTCGGCACGCCCCTCCCCCGACGCCGCCATTCCGGCAATAATCCCGAACAGCGGTTTGGCATGCCCGTTTAGATAAGCAATCGCCAGATTGGCCACCAACTGCTGGTAGGGAGGGAAATCGGATACTGGCAGTGAACCCGTCAATTGAGTCGCCACCAAACCGCGGCACAACAACTCGCACAGGTTGCGGTCCAGACTGGAATCTCCATCCAGGAGCCGTCTCAGATCCCCTATCCGTTTTTTGCCATCAATCAGGATTAGCAATTTGCGTTTCAGCACGGTCAAGGTTCCCGACCGCTGTTCAAGTTCACTGCGTCCTGCAGCTGTTCTAATTGGCACCAGATCATTGTGCAGCGGCATGTCTACTCTGCCAGGGCACGAATAACGTCACCGAGCAGTTTGACGCTGATGAACACATAGATAGCGCCAAACACGGAAAACACCGAGACCAGCAGCGGACGCACGCCCTCAGGTACCATGCTGAGAAATGGCGGCACCAGGTAGCCGACAGCAAAAAACAGCACCAGCAGAAACAGGAAGTCCAACTTGCGCTTGATCAGCCGAAAGAAAGTTAACAGTAAAAACGCTAGGCTTTATTGTTTTAATCAACCACACAACAAAAAGCCTCGATATCGGGGCTTTTTGTTGTCATACCGCGCCACGTTTAGTGCCGATGTCTCCAGCGTAAGGTTGCCCCGAGACCCAGCAGGCCAATGGCTAAAACAAACAGGGTTGAGGGCTCCGGTACGTTGGTAACCCGGCTGAATGTGGAGATAAATGCCTGCTCGTAGCCATTATCTTCACCGGACAACCGCATATCCACGTGCATCACGTAATCTTCCGGATTGAGCAGTCCGGCGATAAATTGATTCAGCCACGGAGAATAGATGGCATAGGCCGCGTTGTTTGCGCCCAGGTTGTGGTTGAATTTTTCAATCCCGGGATCATTCGGATTGTACACCTGGCAACCGATATCGATACCGGCAGCGATGTTGTTGGTGTCGATACAGACATCACCCGGTGCCAGAGCCCAGTCATCCAGTTCGGGATTATCGATACCGAAATTGCCGTCTCCCAGGTTATTGACACCGTTGTAGAACGTATCCCGTAGATAGAAGGCGTCTTCGGTATCGTCACCGGTGTAGAAGCCGCCGTTCTTATCCACCTCGATAATATTGCCATCAAGATCGGTAAACCAGACTTTAACCCAAGCGCTCAACTCTTGGGTATCACCCAGTTCATTGTGGTTGAAGAACACCACCATCTCTTCGCCATTTAAAAAGTCGACGAGTGATCCGACGTTGATATCCCATGAATCAGTGGAGTCCTGTGTAAAGTCCGGGAAACCATCGGTATTGCCGTTAGGTGTATCGCCATAATCCGGCTCCTCGGCACCTGCCAGGGTCCCACCGTATGGGTTGGCCGTGGAATCACTGGTAACGGTAGAGAAGCTGTCCGAGTTTGCCCCACCGCCATCCGGTGTTTCATAAGCGGGATCGATCAGGGAACTGACATCACTGTTATCATTCACACCCTGATTATTCGTTCCCGTCGCCAGCACGATGTACTGTCCATCCTTACCCAATTCGCCGGGTGACGAATTAACATACCAAGGATCTCCGGCATTCAGGGTATCATCCAGGGTGGCCGTGCTCAGATTGAGTACCACCTGTCCTGAAGGATCAGAAAAGTAGTTCAGTAGTGGCAGTGAATAGGAGTAGAAATCGTCGTACTGCCCATAGAAAGGACCAGTCGGGCCGTAGATCGGAGCAGGTAGCGTAACAGCGGATGCACTCCCGACAAAAACCAGCAGACATATTGCAGAAAATTGTCTAAACATGATGAGCTCCTTATACAAAAACAAGGTTCGTCATCCTTTGCTAAAAAACATGCAATATTCGCGCTAAAACTTAAAATAAACACCACATCAATAAATTATAAAATCACGTTTTCTGTAAAGAGAGCAAAATGTAAAAAATACCGACACTTTCCGTCTCAATCAACGCCGTTGCCAATTTTAATATGTACTGCCACTACCTGTGACACCCACGCCGTTCACCAGACATTCCAGCAAATCACCGGGCGAAGAAAAGTCATCTTGATCCATCACATGGCGATCCAGGACTACCCTGCATACAGCCATTGGATTGCCGAGAGTGAAACTCGAAAAGGCAGCCGGCGCTGCACAGAATACAGGTTGACCCCGTTCCAAGAGAGGGTATGTTGATCGATGAAATCCTGATTGATGAGTTTGACTCAACCGATTCGGCATTGGCCTTTTTAAAATCTTATGGCACAACGTTAAAACGACTTTGTTCTACGCGTACCACGCTTGCCGTTATACCGGAGTCTCCTATAACCTTTCGTCTTGTCAAGGTCGTTTCCTGATTAATCAAGTAATTCAAAGGCGTTAAAGACCCTCCGTGCCAACGGCAAGCTAACGAGCGAAAAAATGTCGTCGTATAGCCCGATGCGTAGCGATGCCTGACTGGAACGCGTCGCTATCTTTATGGGTAGGTCAGCGGATTAATCTAAACTCGAAGCTTATCCGTCATACTGCAAAAACAGCTGCAGTGAATTTTCACCATCCTGTCGCGCTTCGACTTGTGCGATGTTGAAGCAGACATCGGCGTGCTGTCTGGCCAAGGCAACAATTTCCGGATCAAGCTTTCCTTGGTCGGCAAATGCATTAAGGTTTTCCAGCACCTTGTCCAGTGGCATACCGGACCGGTAAGGCCGATCCTGAACCAGTGCCTGGAAAACATCAGCCACGGCGATAATCCGTGCTTCCACGCTTAGGTCCCGCTCCCGCGGGTGGAATGGATAACCAGCACCGTTTAGGCCCTCGTGGTGAAATGCCGCCCAGCTGGCAATCTCATTCAGTCCCTTGATATGGCGCAGGATCTCAAAAGTCTCATAACTATGCTGGTTCATAATGGACCGTTCCAGATCGTTCAACGGCCCCGGCTTCTCAAGAATATTATCCGGTATATGCAACTTACCCAGGTCGTGCAGCAACCCGGCAATCTCAATCTTTTCGCACTGTTCGTTTAGTAGTCCATAGGTCCCGGCCAGATACTTCGCCAGCGCAGCGACACGCGCCGAGTGTTGCGCCGTGAACGGGCTCTTTTGATCAACGATATACGCCATAATCAGTGATAGCTTTTTAACCTGCGCAATACTCAATCGTTCACTGCTTTCGAACTGCCCCATGTCCCAGACATATCGGGTCACGTGACGACTTTCCAGCGCGATCCAGAATGCTTCCGAGCGTTCCGCTTCCTGGAATGCGTCAACCAGCACCGGATCAAAGTAGCCCCCGCTGTAACCGACGATGGATTTCACCACCTCCTCTTTTGCCAGCAAGATATCGGTTTCGTAATGGGCCGCAGCCAAGACATCGATACGGTCGGACAGGAAGATGAGATTCGCCATCCGCTTGTCCAGATTGCTGATATCCAGCTCTTTGAGTTCCCGCCAAGGGGTATGGTGGTAGAGAATGGGGATGGCAAAAGGCGCCAGGGGTTCGAAGTCCTTCAACAACCGATAACCGATTTCACAATGGATATGGGCGTCGCTCCAGTCGAAATGGTTCACAAGACTGGAGTGCATCTGCTCTGTTGAAACACCGCAGTCATGCAGCATACCCAAATCAAAAGCAAATTGTATCGACTGTTCACTGTAACCAAGCTGGTGCGACAACTGGCTGGCGATGTAACCCACGCGTTTGCCGTGATTGGTATCGTTCATACCTACTTGAGAGACGGCCGTCTCGATGGCAAGAATCATCTGACGAAGATCGATGGTCAATGTGGAATATGAACTCATAACAGCACCGAATAAAAGTCTGCACACCTAGGTTACAGTCTATATCCTCTTGCCATCTTTGACAGTTTTAAGTGCAGATTCGTTGACTCATCCCAATCTCTCGATTGGACGGTGGACAAAGCCGTTCGGTGAGCACAGCACATCCCGTGCACCTTTCAGCACCGTTTCAAACAAGCGACCGGCTTAGATTTCAGCCACAGACGATTACAAATCCAGCGAGAGAGGCTCCACTTGGGGCGCAACCTGTTTGGTCCATCCCAAGTGGAGTTTGTGCGTAGTCCTTTAGCGGATGCCGTTCAGCGAAGCAGGCCCCATTTACATTGCCTGTTTAAGTCCCTTATAGAGCTGTCGCGTCATCCCTTCGGTATTGATGAATCCCCAACTCCATTTCTCATACTTGGTTAATGGGTTGAGTTTGACTACTTCTTCTTCCGATTTCCCATCGGCGACCAATTTGGCGACGATATCACGCGTCTCCTCAAGCATGCTAATAGCCGCTTCCAGATCGGCTTTACTGGCCAGTGGTCCATGGCCGGGGATTATCTTGGTGCCGTTGTCCGCTTTGGCAAGAATCTGCTTTTGGCCGGCGATATAGCCGTCAATGCTGCCGCCACTTTGCAGATCGATAAACGGGAACAGCCCATTGAACAGCACATCGCCCGTATGAATCACATTCAGGTTTCGGAAATGAATCACCGCGTCACCATCGGTATGGGCATGGGCGACATGGAACACGTTAGCGGTGTTGTTGTTGAGATAAAACGTCATCTCTTCAGAAAAGGTGATAACCGGCAGTGCCTCACTGGGTGCATCGATCACGCCATCCACACCGGGAATACCTTTGCTCACCATGTGCTGACGCAGGTTTTTGTGCGCGACGATACGCACCCCCTGTTTACCCAGGGTGGCGTTATTGCCGGTATGGTCGCCATGCACATGGGTGTTGATCAGAAAATCCAGCGGCTGCTGAGTGACGGTTTTTATCTTGGCGGTCAACTTGTCCAGAAACGGTGGCATTGCGTCATCGATAATCACCACACCGTCCGGACCGATAGACAATCCGATATTACCGCCGACAAAACCACCGACACCGCTCAGCATATACAGTCCCGGTGCAACCTGAGTTACCTCAAACTGCGGATCCGGCTGTTCATCCGCCTTGCCGGCGATCGTGAACAAGAGCAACATGCCGGTCGCAAAAATGCGCATCAATAGTGCCACGGATATCCTCCTTGGATTGATTGGACGGGTATAACCCAGGTGGCTGGAAACCAACAGCCTGACTTAACTTTATAGCAGGTACAAACAACAATAAAAAACGGGTAAGCCGTAAGGTCACTATTCGCCGATCTGCCCCGGAGTCACCGCTGCTGTGCAATTCATCTGGGTGAAAGCAGACTAACGAGGCACTGATAACCGATATCAGAGTCCGTTCTGTGCCAGGATGTAGGCCAGGACAAGCGGTATGATGAGCAGACTGCCAAGATTGCCAAGCATCACAATCGAGGCCACCTTGCGTGGCTCCTGGTTGTATTTCTCCGCCACCATGAAGTTGAGTACGGCCGGTGGCAATACGCTGAATACCAGCAGTTGCCCATACTGGAGCGCCGGGAGATCAAGCAACGGGGTGATCATCAACAAAACAATCAGGCCGGTCGCCGGGCAGACCAGCGCGCCAACAACACCGATACGCCAATCCCGCAGATCCACGCCGGTCAAGCGCACCCCGAGCGAGAACAGCATCAACGGGATCGCCACCTGCCCCACCATCTCTATCGAGACCGACAGCACATTGGGCAGCACCCAGCCGGTGAGACTGAATGAGATGCCGGCGACCGTCGCCATTACCATTGGAATACGCAGGATGCCGATTAATGAGGTGCGGTGATCCAGCATCTTCATGCCTACGCTGAAATGCAGGGTATTTTCGACGATGAACAGCACCACCGCGGCCGGTAGCGCCTGCTCACCAAAGGCAAACAGTGCCAACGGCAGTCCCATATTGCCGGAATTGGAAAACATCATTGGCGGCACAAAGGTCTTCGCCTCATACTTCAGGAGCCGCGCCACACCCCAGGCCAACAGGCCGGAGCCCATCACCACCGCCAGTGCAGCGAACGCCAACGCCTGATACGCCCCCAGTTCAAAGCTTTTCTGTGACAACACATGAAAAATCAGCGCCGGGACAAAGATATCGAGATTGAGCTGGTTGGCCGCTGCCATATCCGGCGCATGCCGACGCCCATATAGATACCCCACCAGGACGATAGCGAAGATGGGAAAGATGATGCTGAAGATCTGTTGCATGGATGGGACAACCTGAGTGCCGGGGTTATTTTTTAAGGCGCTAGTATCTCTGGTTGGATGGGGAAAGACCAGTGGCCCGGCGCAACGGCAGGGTGCCGTATCTACCCGCCATGGTATCTGCCGCCAAGCTGCAATCTCTATCCGTCGCGTAGGGGCAATCCCTGTGGTTGCCCGAACCATGCCGGCTCATCTCAATCGGGCACGCACAGGAGCCTGCCCTACGAATGCGGCCTGTATTCGATCGCGCCTAAACCGACATGCCTAACAGTGATTGAATGGCGATGGAGGTGGCGGCGGCACGGTTATCCACCTGGATCTTGGTATAGATCTGCTCCAGATGTTTATTGACGGTACGCGGACTCATGGTCAGTATCTCGCCGATCTCGCGATTGGTCTTGCCTTGCGCCACCCACAGCAACACTTCGGCCTCTCGTTTTGTCACCGGCAGGGCCGCCTCCAGCACCTTCGGGTCGAGCAACTGATGCTGGTCGACGATACGCAACAGATGCTCATCGGCATGCACCCTCTTGAAGTAGCGGATAATCAGCGGTCGTTGCTGAGTATGGATGATCAGGTCCTGCGCCGGCTCCTGGTCACCGAGCCAAGCCTTGATCTCCCTGCTGAAGATAAATTCGCCAAGCGCCACCTCGATACCGTTGACGGCCAGCAGTTCCCGTGCCTCCGGCGTGGTCCACAACAGCTCTCCCCTATTGTTGACCGACAGGACGTGCTGGCGAGCGGAGTCTAACGCTTCCCGAGCATCCCTGATCAAATGGGCACTACGCACATGGGCGGTGATGCGTGCCAACAATTCATCGGGATTTAGCGGCTTGGTGATGTAGTCGGTACTGCCGTGCTCAAAAGCCTTAACGATATGCTCGGGCTCGGTCAGGCCGGTCATAAACAGGATCGGTATCAGGGGAAGTTGTTGACGCATCTGCCGACAGCACTCAAAGCCATCCATCACCGGCATCACCGCATCCATCAACACCACATCGGGCTGGATCTGTGCCACGATATCCAGGGCCTGCTTTCCATTAAGCGCCACCAGCACCGTGTAACCGCCCATCTGCAGAGCGGTGTGGATCATGCCTAACGAGTCGGGTGAATCGTCGACCACAAGTACGATAGAACTGTTTCGGTCAAGCGGCATAGTTGAACTCCCGGACAGTTCGAATGAGGCCTTCCAGGTCGCAGGCCTCGGCACGAGATTTCAGATAACGCAATAGGGCGGAGTCCCGGTAGCTTTCGCCCAGCTCATCCAATTTATCCAGCACGCCATTGAGATAGCCGATCTTGGCCATGGAGATCAGTTCATCCAACTCGGTCTGGGGCGGCGCCGACTCATCCGTGCCGCTGGCATACGGAAGCACGGCGGGCAAAACGACTTTTTCGGTATCGAACGCCCAGGCCAATTCCAGCGCCGAGCCAATCTTTTCCAGCAGATTCTCCAAATTGATCGGCTTGATCAGATACTCGTTGTGCAGACGGCTGGTGAGTTCTTCACGCTGATTTTCTATGGCGTTGCCGGAGAGCATGAAGATGGGCGCCTCGATACCCCGGTTGCGTAACCGTTGCGCCAGTTCCCACCCATCCATCAGCGGCATGCGCACATCCAGCAGGAAGAGATCGATCGTCTCGTCTTCGGCTATCTGCAGCCCCTGCTGTGCCGTCTCCGCATCGCGTATGTTGAATCCCAACGGCGTCAGAAAATCGCGGATCAATGCACGATGCCAAGGTTCATCATCCACCACCAAAAGTTTTTTTCGCGCCCCGCTATATCCCAGGATGCGCCGTTTACTGATCGCCGGGCTGCTCGGTTTATAGACAAAGGGCAGCATGATGGCAAAGGTGAAGGCGCTGCCCTGTCCGAACCGGCTCTGCAGTGCCAGATCGCCTCCCATCAGGGTGCAGAGCAGTCGTGAAATGGTCAAACCCAGGCCGGTACCGGTAACAAAGCGCGTCTCTTCGTTCTGGATCCGTTCGAACGGAGCATAGATGCGCTCCCGGTCATCCGCATGAATACCGATGCCGGTATCGCTGATGGTGAATTTGGCCACCTCGTTGCGGTAGCTGACATGAAAGCTCACCGTTCCGATGTGGGTGAATTTGACCGCATTGGAGAGCAGGTTCATCAGGATCTGCCGCAGGCGCTTTTCATCGGCCAGGACAAAGTTGGGCAATTCCGGATCGCAGTGATAATCAAACTGCAGGTTCTTGGCCTGGGCCTGTACCGCGAAGGTCTCGGCCAACTGATCGATCAGTACGCGCAGATTCACCTCATCTCGGTGGATGTCGATGCGACGCGCCTCGATTTTGGATATCTCCAGCAGCCCCTCGATCACATCGGAGAGATGTTCGCCGTTGCGATGAATCACCTCGGCTGCTTTGCGATTGCGCCCCGCCAGATTGACATCCGCCTTCAACAGTTGCGCATAGCCCAATACGGTATTCAGCGGGGTGCGCAATTCATGACTCACGCCCGACAGGTAACGGCTTTTGGCTTGGTTGGCGGTGACGGCCACCTCCTTGGCATCCTGCAACTGCCGTGTCGTCTGCTCATGGGCCGCCACCTCCTGGCGCAACTGATCGGTGCGGTGCAGGGAGTCTTCCAGCGCCTTACGCTTACTGTCCTGCGCCAACACGTAGAGCCAGACCAGCACGCCGTTGACGATGAATAGCAGCAGGAAGGTTTTATTCAATGCCGATTGGGTCATCGCCGCCTGTTCGGTCGAGCCGTAGTCACCGGAGAGATAGACGACAAAAAACAGACCGGCGATCAACAGACTGGTCATCGTCAGGATGACCAGAAAATGGACCACCGTGGCATGTACCCGTAACCCCTGGGTGTTGGGAAACAACCGGCTGATAATCTGGATAAACTGCGCCTGGAGATGGGCACGGGGGCGGCAGCGATCCCGGCAACTGGCGTCCAGGGCACAGCAGAGCGAGCAGATGTCCCCGCCATAGACCGGACAATCCAGCATATCCTGGCTCTCGAAGCTGTTGGCGCAGATGGAGCAATCCGCGGCGTGTGCATGGTCCTGGTGATCATGGTCTCTGACCAGGTAGTAGCGCCCGCCGGTGAGATAGGCGATAAGCGGCGCCGTGATGAAGGGGATGAACAGCGACACAAAAGGGGCCAGCGCCTTAAACGTGGTGCCCAGTAAACCCAGTTGCCCGACGATACCGAACATGGATGCGATCGCCATCGACCCCAATCCCACCGGGTTGATGTCATACAGCCGGCCGCGCTTGAACTCCATATGCCGGGGCCGCAGGCCCAATGGCCGATTGATCACCAGATCGGCAACCAGGGAACCCATCCAGGCCAGCACCAGCGTTGAGTAAGTGATCAGGATATTCTCAAACGCCTGATACAGCCCCAACTCCATCAGCAACAGCGCAATCACGACGTTAAAAAAGAGCCAGACAATGCGCCCCGGATGATGGTGGGTGATACGGGAAAAGAAGTTGGACCAGGCCAGCGATCCGGCATAGGCATTGGTCACGTTGATCTTGAGCTGGGAGATGATGACGAATGCAGCCGTCAACACCAGCGCCACCTCCGGATGCACGGTGATATAGCTGAACGCCACCAGATACATGTGAGCGGGATCGTCGGCCAACTCCGGCGCTACCCCGTGTTGCAGCGCCAACACTGCCAGAAAAGAGCCGGCCAGCAACTTGACCACACCGAACAGCGTCCACCCCGGCCCCGACAGGGTCAGAGCCAACCACCACTTGCCCGTGCCCTCCTGATCCTTGGGCAAAAAACGCAGAAAATCCACCTGCTCGCCGTTCTGCGCAATCAGGGGAAAGATCACTCCGGCCGCGGCACCGAAAAGCAGCAAATTAAAGCTGCCCGCACCGTTCGCTTCCAGGCCGGTAAAGTGGGTCCAGCCGGCAACCGCTTCCCCGTGGTGATAAAAGATAAACCCTAAGGGTGCCAGTTGCAGCAGCAGCCACAACGGCTGGGTCCACAACTGGAAGCGGCTGATGCGGGTGATGCCGTGCGTGGCCAGGGGAATCACGATCAGCGCGCTGACCACGTAACCCCAGGCCAGCGGAATTCCCAGCAGCAGTTGCAGGGCCATCGACATGATGGCCGCTTCCAGGGCAAAGAAGATAAAGGTGAAAGAGGCGTAGATCAGCGAAGAGATGGTGGATCCGATATAACCGAAGCCGGCACCCCGGGTCAGCAGATCGATATCCAGGCCCGACCGGGCCGCGTGGTAACAGATAGGCAGGCCGAACAGGAAGATCAAGCTACAGACTACCGCGATGGCCCAGACCGAATTGGTAAAACCGTACTGCAGGGTAATGGCGCCACCGATCGCCTCCAGCGCCAGGAAGGAGACGATGCCCAGAGCGGTGTTGGCCACCCGTGCGTCCGACCATTTTCGGGCACGCGTGGCGGTATAGCGCAGGGCAAAATCCTCCAGTGTCTCGTTGGCCACCCACTGATTGTAGCGGCGCTTGGTCGGATTGATCACTTGTGGGGACGCCATCTTTCGCTTCATCTCGTCGCTTAATGGTTTCGCAATGCACCCTTTTGGGGCGCCCTTACACTAGGTTCGCACCAACCCAGTGACCATACGTCATTTGACGTATCCCGCTCTGTTCAACGCCGCATGGCGATTCACCCCGGCAGGGGGGAGACTGAAATCGCAAACAACTGGCACCCGGTTACCGGGATGAGCAATTCCAGTGCCAAATCATAAGCAACCCATCATTTTCTAAAGATTGTGGAGAGTCCGAGATGAAAACGAGTTACCTGAAAAGCAGCCTGATATCGATGGCGATCGCCTTCGCAGGCATCAGTAGCGCGCAGGCCGCTGACACCATCAAGGTGGGCATTCTGCACTCCCTGTCCGGCACCATGGCCATCAGCGAAACCACGCTGAAAGACACCATGCTGATGCTGATTGAGGAGCAAAACAAAAAAGGTGGCCTGCTCGGCAAAAAGCTGGAGCCGGTGGTGGTCGACCCCGCCTCCAATTGGCCGCTGTTCGCCGAGAAGGCACGCGAGCTGTTGAGCAAAGAGAAGGTAGCCGCCATCTTCGGCAACTGGACCTCGGTATCGCGTAAATCGGTCTTACCGGTGGTTGAAGAACTCGACGGCCTGCTGTTTTATCCGGTGCAGTATGAAGGTGAAGAGTCATCGAAAAACGTCTTCTACACCGGCGCCGCACCCAATCAGCAAGCCATTCCGGCGGTGGATTACCTGATGAATGATATCGGCGTAAAACGCTGGGTACTGGCTGGCACCGACTACGTCTATCCGCGCACCACCAACAAGATCCTGGAAGCCTACCTGAAGGCCAAGGGTGTCGCGGACAAAGACATCATGATCAACTACACCCCGTTCGGTCACTCCGACTGGCAGTCGATTGTGTCCGATATCAAGAAATTCGGCTCCACCGGCGTGAAGACCGCCGTGGTCTCCACCATCAACGGCGACGCCAATGTCCCCTTCTACAAAGAGCTGGGCAACCAGGGCATCTCAGCCGAGGATATCCCGGTGGTGGCATTCTCGGTGGGTGAAGAGGAGCTGTCCGGTATCGATACCAAACCCCTGGTCGGTCACCTTGCTGCCTGGAACTACTTCATGAGCGTGGATGACGAAGCCAACAGCCATTTCATCAAAGAGTGGAAAACCTTTATCAAGAATGACAAGCGGGTCACCAACGATCCGATGGAAGCGCATTACATCGGCTTCAACATGTGGGTGAAGGCGGTTGAAAAGGCCGGCACCACCGATTCCGACGCCGTGCAGAACGCCATCATCGGTGTCTCGGTACCCAATCTGACCGGCGGCTACGCCTCCATGCTGCCCAACCATCACGTCACCAAGCCGGTGCTGATTGGCGAGATCCAGGAAAACGGCCAGTTTGAAGTGGTTTGGCAAACCTCCGGTCTGGTCGCCGGTGATGCCTGGTCCGACTTCCTCCCCGGTTCCAAGGACATCATCTCCGATTGGAGAGCACCGCTGGCTTGCGGTAACTACAACGTAAAGACCGCAAAGTGTTCCGGTCAGAACTACGAGTAACCGCACGACCCTGAGCTTGCCAGGCAAGCCGCAACAAGCCGGCCCGGTTGGGTCGGCTTGTTCTCAACCACCAGAGCGCAGCAATCCGGATAACCTTGGTGGCTTTATGAAACCCGATAACTCTGAGCGAATGCGCAGGCCTATGTCACAGCGAATAACCTGGATACTGCTGGTTCTCTGCCTCACGGCCGCTCCACTCCATGCGGTATATGCCGCGGCTGAAACATCGCCGCTCAATGCCGCCGCCGAACTGTTGACGGCAAAAAACTTCAAACAGAAATACCAAGCCATCCAACTGCTGGAGAGTGACGGCAGCGAACAGGCCAGGCAAATCCTTTTGGCGCTCATGGATAGCCGGCTCTATTACGTAAAACTGGGGAAACGACTGATTATCCTGGGCCAATCGACGGGCAATCTCACCGCAGTCGATGCGCTGACCCAAGAAACCGTTGCTGACGTCAGCAAGGGCGCCATAAAAAAGATCACCTTGAATAACCGCATGCGCAGCCAGATACGCAATGCGCTGGCGATGCTGGACTTACGCAACCCCGATAGCGATAAACGCCTCGCCGCCGTCAATCAAATGCTGGATCACCCCGATGCCGAGAGTGCCGCATTGATTCAATCCCTGCTGGAACAGGAGACCAACGGACAGATCCGTGAAGCGATGCAGATCGTTATCGCCCTGGGAAAACTCAGCGCCGGTGACAAACAGGAGCGACTCGCCGCCGTCGACACACTGGACGGCAACATTCATCCGGCGGTACGTAACGGTCTGTTGAAGCTGCAGCAGCGTACGCAAGACCAGGCGTTCGCCGCCGAGATCAAACAGGTACTCGACCACATCCACAGCAAACTGCAGCTGTATAGCCTGGTGGAGAATCTCTTCTTCGGTCTCAGCCTCGGCTCGGTATTGGTACTCGCCGCCATCGGCCTGGCCATCACCTTCGGTGTGATGGGCGTGATCAACATGGCCCATGGCGAATTGATCATGATCGGCGCTTATTCCACCTATGTGATGCAGCTGTTGATGCCGAACCACATCGGCGCCTCCCTGCTGCTCTCGGTACCGGTTGCCTTTATCGTCTCGGGGCTGGTCGGCATCGGCATCGAGCGGGGTGTCATTCGCTTCCTGTACGGTCGCTCCCTGGAGACGTTGCTCGCCACCTTCGGTATCAGCCTGATCCTGCAGCAGACGGTGCGAACGATCTTTTCACCACTCAACCGTTCGGTGGAGGCACCCGGTTGGATGAGTGGCAGTTGGGAAATCAACAGCGCCTTGTCACTCACCTTCAACCGCCTCTATATCATCGCCTTCTGCCTGCTGGTATTCGCCATCCTGTTCCTGGTACTGAAAAAGACTTCACTGGGACTTCAGGTTAGGGCCGTCTCACAAAACCGGGCGATGGCTCGCGCCATGGGTGTGCGTTCCGAGTGGGTGGATGCGATGACCTTCGGTCTCGGCTCCGGCATTGCCGGGGTGGCCGGCGTGGCCCTTAGTCAGCTGACCAATGTGGGTCCCAACCTGGGGCAGTCTTACATTATCGACAGCTTTATGGTGGTGGTGTTTGGCGGCGTGGGCAATCTCTGGGGCACGCTGGTGAGCGGCATGGGATTGGGTATTGCCAACAAATTTCTTGAACCCTGGTCCGGTGCCGTCTTGGCCAAGATCCTGGTACTGGTGTTCATCATTCTGTTTATCCAGAAACGGCCGCGGGGACTCTTTCCCCAGAAAGGTCGGGCAGCGGAGGGTTGAGGGATGGGCTGGCTTAACCTGTTGAAACAAGACCGTGGCGGCCAACTGTTCCTGGCCCTGTTGGCACTGGGTACCCTGTTGGTACCGTTGCTGAATCTGCTGCTGCCGGACGGCCACCCCCTGCACCTCTCCACCTACACCGTCACGCTGCTGGGCAAGTACCTCGCCTTCGCGCTGTTGGCGATAGCGGTGGATCTCGCCTGGGGTTATCTCGGCATTCTCAGTCTCGGCCACGGCGCCTTTTTCGCCCTGGGCGGATATGCCATGGGCATGTACCTGATGCGCCAGATCGGTGAAAGGGGCGTCTATGGCGACCCGATACTGCCGGACTTCATGGTATTCCTGAACTGGGATGCCCTGCCCTGGTTTTGGTACGGCTTCGATATGTTCTGGTTTGCCGCTCTGATGGTGTTGCTGGTTCCTGGGCTGCTGGCGTTTCTGTTCGGTTGGCTGGCGTTCCGCTCCCGGGTCACCGGCGTCTATCTCTCCATCATGACCCAGGCGCTGACCTATGCGCTGATGCTCGCCTTCTTCCGCAATGAAATGGGTTTTGGCGGCAACAATGGCCTGACCGATTTCAAGGAGCTGCTTGGCTTCGACCTGCAGGCGGACACGACCCGTATCGGGCTGTTCGTCATCTCCGCGTTGATGCTGGCACTCGGTTATATCGTCTGCCGGGCGATTGTCCAATCGCGGCTGGGACGGGTGGCGGTGGCGGTGCGTGACGCCGAAGACCGCACCCGCTTTATCGGCTATCGGGTAGAGCATATAAAATTGGCGATCTTTACTTTCTCCGCCGTGCTGGCCGGCATCGCCGGCGCCCTCTATGTACCGCAGGTGGGCATTATCAATCCGGGGGAATTCTCACCGCTCAACTCCATTGAGATCGTCATCTGGGTCGCCGTCGGTGGGCGGGGCACGCTCTACGGCGCCGCGGCCGGCGCCCTGATGGTCAACTACGGCAAAACCTATCTAACCGGGGCGCTGCCGGAGGTATGGCTGTTTGCGCTCGGCGCGCTGTTCGTGCTGGTCACCATCCTCCTGCCAAAAGGTGTCATTGGATTGATGAATCGAAAAGAGGCCGCATCATGAACGCCATGCAGCGTTTCCGTAACGCCATACAGCCAGACCGGTTGTTTGATTTTATGAAACAAACCGCCGGCGCAGAGGTGGACGTGAGTCACGGCACCATCCTCTATCTGGAAGATATCTCGGTCAGCTTCGACGGCTTCAAGGCGATCAACGCCCTGAACCTCTATATCGATACCGGCGAACTGCGTTGCATCATCGGCCCCAACGGGGCCGGCAAGACCACCATGATGGACATCATCACCGGCAAGACCAAACCGGACAGCGGCAGCGCCTACTTCGGACAGAACATCAATCTGCTGGAACTTAGCGAACCGGAGATCGTCCAGGCGGGGATCGGCCGCAAGTTTCAGAAGCCGACCGTCTTTGAGTTCCATAGCGTGTTTGAAAACCTGGAACTGTCGATGGCCGGCGACAAGCGTGTCTGGCCGACCCTCACCGCCCAATTGAACCCGGCACAACGGGAACAGATAGACAAGGTGCTGGAGATCATCGCCCTGCAGGCACACCGCGACCGCTACGCCGGCGCCCTGTCGCACGGTCAAAAGCAGTGGCTGGAGATCGGCATGCTGTTGATGCAGCGACCCAAACTGCTATTGGTGGATGAGCCGGTCGCCGGCATGACCCATCAGGAGATGGATCGCACGGCGGAACTGCTCACTTCACTGGCCGGCGATCACACCGTGCTGGTGGTGGAGCATGATATGGATTTCGTGCGCGCTATCGCACGCAAGGTGACCGTGCTGCATCAAGGCAGTGTACTGGCCGAAGGCAGCATGGATGAAGTGCAGAACGATCCCCGGGTCGTCGAAGTTTACCTGGGCGAATAGTTAAGGCGGATAAGCATGCTGAATGTGGCAAAGATCAATCAGTTCTACGGCGAGAGCCATACCCTGTGGGATCTCGATCTGCAGGTTCCCGAGGGCCGATGCACCTGCCTGATGGGACGCAACGGCGTCGGCAAGACCACCCTGCTGCAGTGTGTGATGGGCCTGCTACCGATCCGTTCCGGGGAGATCCAGTTCTCTGGTGAGTCGCTTAACCGGCAGATTGCCGAGCGACGCGCACCGCTCGGTATCGGTTATGTGCCACAGGGACGGCAGATATTCCCTCTGCTGACCGTGGAAGAGAACCTGCGTATCGGCTTGCCGGCGCGCCGGGAAAAATCCAACCAGATCCCTGCATTTATCTTTGAGCTGTTCCCGGTACTCAAGGAGATGCTGGGGCGTCGTGGCGGCGACCTCTCCGGCGGCCAGCAACAACAGCTGGCCATCGGCCGCGCCCTGGTAATCGATCCCAAGCTATTGATCCTGGATGAGCCCACCGAGGGGATTCAACCCAACATCGTGCAGGAAATCGGCGACATCATCCTGCGCCTGAACCGGGAGATCGGACTCACCGTCTTGCTGGTGGAACAGAAACTGCCGTTTGCACGCAAGGTGGCGGATAGCTACTGCATCCTGGACCGCGGCCGGCATGTGGCCGCCGGTGAGATGGCTGAACTCAACGATGAACTGATTCGTCAATATCTGACGGTGTGAAGATGAACCAGCCCGCACCTGCCCTCGACGCTCTGTCCCATACCGCCAAGGATGGCGGCTGGCTGGCCGTTCTGCATTTGGGTTTTCGACAGGTGGCCGGGAAGACACTGCTGGCCGACCGCTCCCGGCAGGGTCCCTTGGCGGTGCAACGGGCACTCTATCCGGAGGGGGATTGCTGCCACATCTATCTGCTGCACCCGCCGGGAGGCGTGGCCGGGGGCGACCGGTTGCGTATCAGCGCCGATGTGGCACAAAACGCCTCGGCGTTGGTAACCACACCCGGCGCCACCAAGTTTTACCGCACGAGCGGGCCCTGGGCGTCGCAGCGGCAGACGCTGACCGTCACCGATGGATCGCTCGAGTGGCTGCCGCAGGAAAACATCCTTTTCCCCGGTGCCAAAATCGAACTGGCCACCACCATCCATCTTCAAGGCAATGCCCGTTTCATCGGCTGGGAGATTCACTGTCTCGGCCGCCCGGTCAACCGGGAACAGTTCGACCGGGGTGAGGCGTTGTTCCGCTTCAGTCTGCAGCGGGATGGCCTGCCGTTGTTGCATGAGCGGCTACACCTCAAGGGGCCCGATGATCTGGCTGCCCCTGCCGGGCTGCGCAACCAGCCGGTGATCGGCACGCTCTACGCCACCACCGAAACGAGCGGGCAACTGGAATCGCTGCGCGCCCTGATCCCGCCGGCACTGCAACAGAACGTGGGCATTACCCGGCTCGACGGCCTGTTGATCGTCCGTTATCTGGGCAATTCCACGGAGGCTGTCCGCACCCTGTTCAGCGAACTCTGGAAAGCCCTGCGACCCGTTGTGGTCAATCGGCCACCCTGTGCACCGCGCATCTGGAACACCTAGAAAACCGAGGAGCCCCACATGGATCTCACCCCCAGAGAGAAAGACAAACTGTTGCTGTTCACCGCCGCCCTGCTGGCGGAGCGGCGCAAGGCCCGCGGCCTCAAATTGAATCACCCGGAGGCGATCGCCTATATCAGTGCCGCCATTCTGGAAGGGGCGCGTGACGGCCAAAGTGTAGCGGAACTGATGGACTACGGCCGCACCCTGCTGACCACCGATGATGTCATGGAGGGCGTGGCCACCATGATCCACGACGTACAGGTAGAGGCCACTTTCCCGGATGGTACCAAACTGGTAACCGTGCACGATCCGATTCTCGCCACCGACAATGCGCCGGCCGACACGCTGATCCCCGGCGAGATCATCACGCTTCCCGGTGAGCGGGAACTCAACAGCGGCAGAGAAACCGTGACACTGTCGGTCGCCAACAGCGGTGACCGGCCCATTCAGGTCGGCTCCCACTACCACTTTGCCGAAACCAACCCGGCCCTGCAGTTCGACCGGGAAAAGGCACGCGGCTTCCGCCTGGATATCCCGGCCGGTACCGCGGTGCGCTTCGAACCGGGCCAGACCCGGCTGGTGACCCTGGTCGCCTACGCCGGTGAACGCAAGGTGTACGGCTTCAATGGCGCGGTGATGGGCGACTTGGCAGACTGAGCAACGGGGAGAACCAAACAATGGCGATAATCAGTAACCGGGCCTACGCCGAAATGTACGGCCCCACCGTGGGCGACCGGGTGCGGCTGGGCGACACCGCCCTGCTAGTCGAAGTGGAGCAGGACCACACCCTGTATGGCGATGAGGTGAAATTCGGCGGCGGCAAGGTGATCCGCGACGGCATGGGACAGAGCCAGCGACCGGCATCGGAAGTGGTGGACACGGTCATCACCAACGCCCTGATCCTGGACCACTGGGGTATCGTTAAGGCCGACGTGGGCATCAAGGATGGCCGCATCTGCGCCATTGGCAAGGCCGGCAATCCGGATGTGCAGCCGGGGGTGACGATCTTCATCGGACCGGGCACCGAGGCGATTGCCGGTGAGGGGAGTATTCTCACCGCGGGCGGCATCGATTCCCATATCCATTTCATCTGCCCACAGCAGGTGGAGGATGCACTGATGTCTGGAGTCACCACCATGCTCGGTGGCGGCACCGGCCCGGCCACCGGCACCAACGCCACCACCTGTACGCCCGGGCCGTGGAATATCCACCGTATGCTGGAGGCGGCCGAGGCGCTGCCGATGAATCTCGGTTTTCTCGGCAAGGGCAACGCCAGTCTACCCCAGGCCCTGGAGGAGCAGGTGGCCGCCGGCGCCATCGGCCTGAAGCTGCATGAGGACTGGGGCACCACCCCTGCTGCTATCGATAACTGCCTGTCGGTAGCCGACGCCTTCGATGTGCAGGTGGCGATCCACACCGATACCCTGAATGAATCCGGCTTTGTCGAACACACCCTGGCGGCGATGAAGGGGCGCACCATCCACACCTATCACACCGAGGGGGCGGGCGGCGGCCACGCGCCGGATATTATCAAGGCGTGTGGACAGTCCAACGTACTGCCCTCCTCCACCAATCCGACCCGCCCCTACACCGTCAACACCATCGACGAGCACCTGGACATGCTGATGGTCTGTCACCACCTCGACCCCAACATCGCCGAAGATGTAGCTTTTGCCGAGTCACGCATCCGCCGCGAGACCATCGCCGCCGAGGATATCCTGCACGACCTGGGCGCCTTCTCCATGATCGCCTCCGACTCCCAGGCGATGGGCCGGGTCGGTGAGGTGATCACCCGCACCTGGCAGACCGCGCACAAGATGAAACAGCAGCGCGGCAGTCTCTCCGGCGATCCCGCCCGGCACGACAACCTGCGCGCCAAACGCTATATCGCCAAATACACCATCAACCCCGCCATCGCCCACGGTATCGCTCACGAGGTGGGCTCGGTGGAGGTGGGCAAGCTGGCCGATCTGGTACTCTGGAAACCCGCCCTGTTCGGCACCAAGCCGAGCCTGATCATCAAGGGGGGGCTGATCGCCGCGGCACCGATGGGCGATCCCAACGCTTCCATCCCCACGCCGCAGCCGGTGCACTACCGACCGATGTTCGGTGCCCTGGGTCGGGCACGCTTTTCCACCCGCATGACCTTTCTCTCCCGGGCGGGGCTGGGTGCCGGGATTGCCGAACGGCTGCGCCTGCAATCGCTCATCGGTGTGGTACGGGATTGTCGTGAGATCAGCAAGGCGGACATGCGACTGAACGATTACCAGCCGGTTATCGAGGTGGATCCGCAGACCTATCAGGTGCGCGCCGATGGTGAGCTGCTGCTGTGCGAACCGGCCGCTTCGCTGCCGCTGGCGCAGCGCTATTTTCTGTTTTAGTGGGCAGACAACGTGCCATCTTGTTATCCCCTCATCCTGTCCTTCTCCCTGAGGGAGAAGGGACGCGCTAAGCCGGGCCGTGGGAGCGGAAAACGTGCCCTACCAAATTTGAAAACCGGGAGAGACAAACATGATCCGTCTCATTGATAAAACCAGCGGTATCGCCGCCATCGACACCACCCTGACCCTGCCGCTGCAGAGTCGCATCAAGTGCCGCTTGCGGGTGACCCTGGACAACGGTCGGGATGCCGGGCTGTTCCTGCCACGCGGCACCACCCTGAAGTCGGGAGACCTGCTGCGTGACGACAGCGGCTATACCGTACAGGTCAAGGCCGCTGACGAGACCGTCTCCTGCGCTCAATCCGATGACCCGCATCTGCTGGCCCGGGCCTGTTATCACCTGGGCAACCGGCATGTGCCGTTACAGATCGAGGTGGACCGGGTCAGTTATCTGCACGACCATGTGCTGGATGAGATGCTACAGGGGTTGGGATTGGCGGTGACCGTACAGGCGGCCCCTTTTGAACCGGAACCGGGCGCCTATGGCGGCAGTGCGGAGAAAGGACATCAACATACGCCGGGAGCCGGGCATGGCCACCACCACCATTGAGCCCGACCTATCACGGCTCAGGCTCCTGCAGCTGGTCAGCCCGTCACTACCGACCGGCGCCTTCACCTACTCCCAGGGGTTGGAATGGGCTGTCGAGTGCGGCTGGGTCAGCGATGAACAGACGCTGCGGGAGTGGCTGATCAGCCTGATGGAAACCGGCATGAGCAAACTGGAGATCCCGTTGCTGGCGCGCCTCTACCGGGCCAGTGCGGCCGACGACGTTGCCACCGTCACCTACTGGAGCCGCTACCTGATCGCTTGCCGGGAAACCCGGGAGCTACGGGAAGAGGAGCAGAATCGCGGCCGGGCCATGGCCAGCCTGCTGCCACAACTTGGTATTGATCTGCCGCCCGAGACGCTGGCCGCGGTCAAGTGTTGCCAACTGACCGGTTTCGCCGTGGCCGCCCAGCGTTGGCACATTCCCCTGCGACAAGCCGCCGAAGGTTATCTCTGGGGCTGGCTGGAGAACATCGCCCTGGCCGGCGTCAAGATCGTACCCCTTGGCCAGACCGCCGGGCAGCAGATTATCGCTTTACTGAGCGGCGAAATCCCCCGCCTGGTGAACGCCGGTTTGACCTTGCCGGACGACTCGATCGGCGCATCCTGTCCGGCCCAGGCACTGGCCAGCAGCCTGCACGAAACCCAATACACCCGAATCTACAGATCCTGACACCAAGGAGCAGACCATGCACAGTTCAGCTTTACGTATCGGCGTCGGCGGCCCGGTCGGATCCGGAAAAACCGCCCTGCTGGATGCCCTCTGCAAGGCGATGCGCGACCGTTATCAACTGGCCGTGGTGACGAATGACATCTACACCCAGGAAGACGCCCGTTTCCTCATCCACAGCCAGGCCCTGGAGCCAGACCGGATCATCGGCGTGGAGACCGGCGGCTGTCCGCACACAGCGATTCGCGAGGACGCCTCCATGAACCTGGCTGCGGTGGAGGATCTGTGTGAACGCTTCCCCGATCTGGACCTGGTGTTCATCGAAAGCGGCGGCGACAACCTCAGCGCCACCTTCAGCCCGGAGCTGGCCGATCTCACCCTCTATGTGCTGGATGTGGCCGAAGGCGAAAAGATGCCGCGCAAGGGCGGCCCGGGAATCACCCGCTCCGATCTGCTGGTGATCAACAAGATCGACCTGGCCCCGCATGTGGGCGCGTCGCTGGCCGTGATGGAGCAAGACACCCTGCGCATGCGCAAGGATAACCCGTTTGTCTTTTCAAATATGAAAACGGGTCAAGGGCTTCAGGAGATCATGGCGTTTATCGAACACCGGGGTATGTTGCAGGAATCCCGGGCCGGCTGCGGTGGTTGAGGGAGTCGGCTGGTACCGTTGCAACCTGAAGCGGTGTACCCGGTTTGCCGGGTCCCTCGGAACAGCGGGCAACCACAGGGGGTTGCCCCTACAACCGATCTGAAATAACCACTGCCCCCCTTGAGGCCGGCACTTGCAATCTGTTCAGGTCTTGAACGCTCCGGTAACGGCACTCAACTGACTCGCCTTGTCCGCCACCACGCGGCTGGTATTGTCGATCGAATCGGCGGCTTGCTGGCTGCTCTTAACCTCTTCCGCCACCTGTTCGATGTTCTTGCTGATCTCGCGGATGGTGACGCTCATCTGCTCGATCGCGGTGGCGATCTGGGCGGTACGCTCCGACGATTTGGCCGTCTGATCGCGCATCATATCCATCGACGCCTTGGCCTCTTCACCCAGGGTGACGCCCCGTTCTGCCGACTGCTGGCCCCGCTCCATCGCCGCCATCGCTTCCCGGCTGCCCCCCTGAATCTCATCCACCGAGGAGACAATCTGGGTGGTCGCTTCAACAGTCTTGGTCGCCAGGTTGCGCACCTCATCCGCCACCACGGCAAACCCGCGTCCGGCATCCCCGGCACGCGCGGCTTCGATCGCCGCATTCAACGCCAGCAGGTTGGTTTGCTCGGCGATTTCATTGATCACATCCACCACCACGCCGATCTGGTTGGATCGCTCACCCAGCTTGCGGACCATCTCCGCGGCATCGTTCACCACCCTGGCGATATCGCGTATCGCCTCTTCGGTGCGGGTAACCAGACGTGTGCTTTCGTCACCGGCTTCAGACGTCTTCTGGGCGGCCCGGTTCAGATCATTGACCGTACTCGCCACTTCATTGGCGGTGACGCTCATCTCTTCGGAGGCGGCCGCCACCTGCTGTGTCTGATCGTTGATTTGTCGGTTGACCGAAACCAGTTGACCGGTCGAGCCGGATAGCTCTTCAGAGATACCCACCATCTCCCGACTGGCATCGTCCGCCTGATGCACCAGCCCACCCAGGCTCTCCGCCATGGCATTGGCCGACGCCACCAACTGGCCGAACTCATCCCGGGTATTCTCGTAACCGGTGAGTCTGGCGGCCAGATTGCCGGCCGAGAAATTGGCCAACAATCCCAGCGTATCGGTCAGACCCCGGTTTACCGTACGGCCGATCCACAATAACAGAAGGATCAGTATGGTGGCGGTGATCACGGCGGCGGCAATCAGCGTGTAGCGAGCCTGCTGGCTCACCGCCTGTTCGGTACTCCGCGCCTCAGCCAACAGTTTGACATTGATGAATTCGGCGGCGGCCGTCACCGCCTGCTCTATCTGCGGAACCTGTTGCAACAGCGCCTGATCGATTTCGGCACGCTTTTGATACTGTTCGTGCGCGGCCTGAAATGCCGCGGCGTAGGCATCGATCGCCGGCATGAAGGTGTCTTCAAACTGCAATTCCACAATCAATGCCTTCAACACGCCCGACTCGGTCTCAAAGGGTTTCGCATCGGTGGGCTTGCCGCTGCTAAAACTCTCTCTCTCCACACTGACCACTTTGGTGAACGCACGCTCCATGGCGGAAAACCCCTTGACCAGCGCTTCCAGTACGGCGGCCTTTTCGCGTAATACACCCAGCGAACCCGATTGATCATCCAGTCCCAAGGTCAGGCTCACTTCATGCCACAGAAGAAGTTGTTTGAAATACCCCTGCAACGATGTTTGCAGATGTTCGATATGGCCGGTCAATTCGGCCGATTTCAAACCCTCCGCAACGGCGCTTAAATGTTGTTGCTGCTGCTCCAGGGCGCGCTCCAGACTGGCACGATAGGCCGCTTCCGTTTCCCGGTTCACAGCGCGCTTCTGTAACGTCAGGGTAAGCACCTCCGACTGGGTGCTGGCAATCACCTGGGCTGCCTGTTGCGCCGCTTCAAGCTGACCGGATGCTTCATTCATATCGTCCAGCACACCAAAGGTCACGACACCCTGAATAACAAAGCCGATCAATGAAATGGCGATGACCAACAGGAGCTTATATCTGATCGAAAGTGATTTGAGCATCAACCTTTCCTCTTGTCTTATTTTGTCTGCAAATCCGCTGCTGCAGGATATCAATTGTGAGCGGAGCACCCGCCAACAGGTGCTTCAGGTCACGGCTGTCCCATAAACTCCCTCTCCCTCAGGGAGAGGGTTGAGGCGAGGAGATAAATACCGTTAACCGCTTGGTTTTATTACCCCTCATCCTGTCGTTCATGGTCCACATCCCGGTAGACCACCCTTCGGGTGCCAGAGGCATACAAATCGGCTCCCTGCCGATTTGTCTCCCTAGGGGAGAAAGGACGCCCTAAAAGGCACTGTCATGTCGCCAATAATTATGAAGTTCCAAAAGCTATCCTATTACAAGCACTTAATTCAGGCATGACGATTCTGAATGGGACGGCAGTGGTTTCAGATATAACGGCTAGACGCCGGAGAACTTAAATATCCAAGTATCCACAGTCGATCACAATTTGAGCGTCGCCCCTACCGTATTTTCCCTTAGATTGGGTAAGTGTTTTTGACGAGACAAACCTCACCGAATATTTATCAGATCAAACTCGCGACCATCGGCGTAGCAACAGGAAATGGGACAGCACCAACAAAATTCCAAGCACAAATAACTCTACCGCCCGCTGCCCAATCGCTGCGAGCAAAGTCGTATGCATGAAAGCGCGAGAGATATGCACCCGGGCAATGCCAATCGGTTCACCCGCCTCAGTGCTGACCGTTTGCTTGGCCGTAATCGCCGCTTGTTCTGTGAGCGTGACGCCGGTTTTAACCCCATCCCGCGCGCGTTCAAACAACACCCGCCCATCTACCGGATCGACAATCTCCACGCCGTCCAATTCCGATTGCGACATTTCCGACTCCAGCGTGGCATTGACCTGTTGTTCATTGATCGACCAGAGCGGTGCCGCCAGTTGCCGGGCAAGCCGATTGGCTGTGGATTCGGCAACCGCCGTCATATCGCGCTGCAGGTTGTCACGCAGCTCAAAATAGTGGAACAACAGATACCCCGATAAAATAGCAGTTACCAATAGGGTGACAAACAGCATCAGACGGGTGCGACTAGCGACATTCTGGTTCTGCATGTTATTTCTCCTCAGATAGGTGATCAGCACAACGTGCTACGCGTGAAGAACAGGGTGTCAGTCAACCAGGGTGCTAACCTGATTAATGGCCGCCGGCAGTGTCAGGTGGTATTCATTCAGTCGGCTCCGACTGAAAAGGTAACGCCCCTGTTCGGCGGTTTTCGGATAGATGTGTGAAGGATCGGCTCCCGACAATATCTGCTGGGCGATGGCACCGGCCAACCGCCCCTGCTCTTCACCGCTCAGCACCAAACCGCCTGCCGTCATATCCTTGCCGACACTGAAATCCCAAAACGAGAACAGCGGTACCGTGGCGTGCTCAACCGTCCAGGCCATCACTTGTTGAGCCGGGATATTGCGCCCATCGATATCGGTGATGGTGTGGTACAACCCCATGATGATGGCGTCATAGCCGTGCCGGCGTGCTTCGGCAATCTGTATTTTCCATTCGACCCAGCTTTTTATCAGACGCAGCTTTGCCGACACGCCGAATACGTTGACCCAGATATTGCCTTCGAACGCTTCATTGACCGCCGCCTTTGCCGTGGTGCCGGCGTCGAACAGTAACAGAATTTTTTTAGGGCGGGGTTTTAATATCTTGGCCAGGGAAGCGATTGAGCGCTTGAATAATGGCCGCTCCAACACACCGGTAAAATTGCTCGGCGCCGTATCGAAGTAACTACGTGGATTATTGTTGATACCCAGATAGACCACCGGTACCGACTCTTTGGCCAGCCGCGGCCCGAGATATTTCAACGCATTGTCATCCCCCAGAATAACCAAAGCGGGTTTCAGTTTTCGATAGGTCAACCACGCCTTTTCAGCTTGTTCCGCATGCGCCGTTGCCGGTAACCGCTTGGTATCCATCTGGAAGAAAACCAGCTTGTTTTTATCACCCAATACCGCCTTTAATGCATTGGTATAACTGGCATCCCACGAATAGGATGGGTGATAGCTCTCAACCACCAGGATATCCGCCGCGGAGAGCTGACCGCAAAAGGTACCCAGGGACAGTGCCAATAATATGGCTGTTATCGTTTTCATCCTCTCTCCATCATTTTTTATTTAATAAATAAACTACGACTATAGATCGCCTCCCTGGTCGTTATAATTTTTTAGTGAGCGTGTGCTACTGCGCTCACGAAAATCGTCCAACATGTTAAAACCCGGCGACGCGCATAAAAATGGCCAGCAGGCATTAGGCAACCTGAAGCTTTATTCGCCGTTTAACTTCCGATTAGTTACGCCGCATATTTTTCTATTGCCGATTCATTCCAGATCAAGCCGGTGCCCAGTTCACCGTCATGCAACACCGTACCGTCTTTGACCTGGAGTGGATCCACCAGGATCGGGTTCCACCAATCCGCATACTCCAACCAGTGGGCGGTGGGCGTTAGCGTCAACAGTTGCGCGCTCACTTCCGGCCAGAGGTGGTTCGATAACAAAATCCCTTTTGCGTGCGCCAATTCGGCGGCACGCAGCCAACCGGTCACACCGCCGATCTTCATCACATCAGGCATCATGTAATCGGACGCCTGGGCATCGATGGCGTGCTGCATATCCAGGATGCCCCACCAATTTTCACCACACTGAATCGGGGTACGCACGGCCTGTGCAATTTGCGCGTGGCCGGCATAGTCGTGGGCCAGGGTCGGCTCCTCGATCCAGGTCAGCCCCTCGTCTTCCAACCGGTGAATACGGTTAATGGCTTCTTGCGGACGCAGACACTGGTTGTAATCGATCATGATCGACACCTCGGGTCCGATGGCGCTACGCATCGCCCTGATCACTTCCAGATCTTCCGCCACGGATGGGTAGCCAATCTTCGCCTTGATCCCCTTGAAGCCTTGCTTGGCCCAGGCTTCCGCTTGCCGGGCGGATCCCGCGACACCGTCAAAGCCGACGGCGCCATAAGCCGACACCGGTTTTTCTGCGCCGCCCAGCAGGTGCACCAGTGATTTTCCTTGCGATTTCGCCAGCGCATCCCACAGCGCCATATCGATACCGGACAACGCCATGCCTACCAGCCCCTGTGTACCAAGCAGGCGAAATCTGTTCTCCAACGCGAGACTGACGAATCGGGGGGCCAACGGTTGCCCCACCACCAGGTCCTGAATGCCGTGTATAAAATCGGCCGTAGGCTTAAGGGCCGCCTTGGTATAGGTGAACACGATGCTGTGACCGACAGTGCCGTCACTGGCAATCAGATCGGTCAATACCAGGGGGGACTCCGATACCACCCCACTGGCCGTTTTGTGTGGGTTGGGCATCGCTACGCAGACGGTTCTGATCTGTATTTTGGAAATGGTGGGGAGCGTGGATCGTGTCATGGTCATACTCCTGCGTCATCAATACCAAATGGATAAGTGTCGCCTTGCATCGGCGATCGGTTTGACTACGGAATTAACAATCAAGCTTTTCAGCTACTCCCTCGGCAAAAGCCGGCGTCGACAATGATTCGGTTCAGCCATTCTCTACCCCATCAAGCAGACTCTCTTCCGGTAAAACAGTGATCCACCAGATAGACGATGGATTGATAAGCGATTCTTCCATGCCGTGACAGGCCGATTTCACAGGTACGGCTGTTGGAGACGCCCATTTCACAATTCGGAGGCAAAGCTTCCGATAACCGTTTCAAGGCCGAGGCATTCAACTCGGGCCGGGTAAAACCTTTATCACCGGCAAACCCGCAACACCCTTTATCCTCCGAAACAGTCACTTGCCGGGCACACTGTTCTGTCAGCTCGCGCATGGCATCGGCCAGTCCCATCTTGCGGCTGCTACAGGTGACATGCAGCGCGATTTGATCCACCTGTTGGGTGCGCTGCAGATGCGGCAGCAGATAACGATTGATGAAGCTTACCGGCTCATGGATCTGCAACGGTTGTGTGAACTGTTCAATCATCCGAAAGGTACAGGGGCTGGTATCGCACAGGATCGGATAGCGCCCCTGTTCACTGGCCGTCCACAACGCCTGCTCCAGCCGTTGCAGGCTTTGCGCCGCCTGTTCCGGCAACCCCTTGCTATCCAATGCCATGCCGCAGCAGAGCCCCTCGGGCCGAGGCGGCATGATGACTCGATAGCCCGCCTTAGCCAGCAGGTCCTGTACAACCTGATGCAGATCGTCCTGGAAGGGATCGCCCTTGGCCGGCCCCATGGTGCGGGTAACACAACTGGGGAAATAGACTACGGTACCGTTATAGTTAGCTGCCTCACTGACGGGCGGCTGCAGTTTTCCTGCTGCACGCGGCATGGCGGGATTCCATTGTGGAAACCGCTCGCCACTCAGGCGGCGTATCAGGCCGGTGGTTTTACCCATCAGCCGATCACCCAACAGGTCTTGGGAGAGCGCAGCCAGTTTCAGTCCAGCCCGAGTCATGGCGGCGACACCGGCAAAATGGTGATCCACCCAATCACCGACACGGGCCGCTCCCGCACCCTGTCGGGTCTGGCGAATCTGCTTGGTCAATTTGCCGGTATCGATGCCCACCGGGCATTCGATGGCACAAAGCCCATCCACCGCACAGGTGTCCAACCCCTGGTAGCTGTAATCATTTTCAAACTGCCGCAACCGCTGGGGATCTTCACCGGTCCGTTTCAAACGGGAAATTTCACGCCAGGAGACGATGCGCTGACGCGGCGTGAGCGTAAGGTTGCGCGAGGGACAGATCGGCTCACAAAAACCGCACTCGATGCACTTGTCGATCAACGGGTCGGCCGCCGGCAAGGGTTTGAGATTTTTCAGATGAATCTCGGCATCTTCATTCAGGATCACACCGGGATTCAGCAGGTTGGCGGGGTCGAACAGCTTTTTCAGCCGCCACATCAACCGGTAGGCATCGCTGCCCCACTCCATTTCCACAAACGGCGCCATATTGCGTCCGGTACCGTGCTCCGCCTTCAGCGAACCGCCGTAGTCAGCCACCACCAGTTCGCACACTTCATCCATCAACCCCTGGTAACGCTGGACCTCTTGGGCGGTACTGAAATCCTGGGTAAAGACGAAATGCAAATTCCCTTCCAGGGCATGCCCGAAAATCAGCGCCTCATGGTAATGATATTTTTCGAATAGCTGATGCAGCCCCCTGACCGCCGCCGCCAACTGCGGCACCGGGAAGGCGATATCTTCGATGATGACCGTCGTGCCGGTGGTACGCACCGCCCCGACCGCGGGAAACAGCCCCTTGCGAATATTCCACAACGCCTGATAGGCCGCTGCATCAAAGGTGAATTCCGCCTCACGCACCAGTTCTATCTGCTGCAGCACTTGCCGTATATCCGCCACCTGCCGCTGCAGCGCATCCGGATCAGCAGCACGCACATCCACCAGCAAGGCGGCCACTTCCTCATCCAGTTCTCGCAGCCAGGTCGGCATGTCCGGTTTATCCTGCACGGAGCGCAAGGCGGCGCGGTCCATCAACTCCACCGCTGTCACCGGCGACTGCTTGAGTTTGGCCACCGCCTGACAGGCGATTTCGACCGTCGGGAACAAAATCAGGGCGGTCGACTTGAACGGATGATCCGGCACCGTGCGATACCCGATCTCGGAGATAAAGCCCAGCGTCCCTTCGGAGCCGATCATCAAGTGCTGCAGGATCTCTATGGGATCTTCAAAATCGATCAGGGCATTGAGACTGTAGCCGGTGGTGTTCTTCAACCGATACTTGTGGCGGATACGCTCGGCCAGTTCATCATTGGCGCGCGTCTCTTGCGCCAGTGTGACGAGCGCCGTCAGCAGTTCAGCGTGAGATCTCTTGAAGCCGGCTATCGAATCCGCGTCGGCGGTGTCCAGCACCGTACCATCGGCCAGCACGACACGCAGACTGGCGAGTGTGTGATAGCTGTTCTGGGCCGTACCACAACACATACCGCTGGCGTTATTGGCGGCAATACCGCCGATCTTGGCGGCATTGATGGAAGCGGGATCGGGGCCGATCTTGCGCTGATAAGGTGCCAGGTAACTGTTGGCCCAGGCACCGACCACCCCCGGCTGCAACCGGATGATGGAAGCGTCCTCATTGATCGTGTAACCGCGCCAGTAATCGCCGGATAGCAGCAACAGCACGGAGTCGCTGATCGCCTGCCCGGAGAGACTGGTACCGGCTGCGCGAAAGGTAACCGGCGTGTGGCAACGGTGTGCGGCCGCCAGAATCCGCACCAGCTCGGATTCGTCATCGACCTTTACCACCAGTTGCGGAATCAACCGGTAAAAGCTGGCGTCGGTGCCATAGGCCAGGGTACGCAACGGATCATCGATCAGCCGGTCAGACCCGATAAACCCTTCCAGGTCGCGCTTTAACGCTCTGTAGTCAGCTGACATCGGTTACCTGCACCAAAGGTAATTGATTCATAACCATCTTAATCAGGAAAACTACCGCCTAATTAGCATAGGCCACCGAAGGCAGCCAGGTGACCACTTCGGGGAACAGCGCCACCACCAACAGACCCAACAGTTGCAACAGGATAAATGGGACCACGCCCTTGTAGATATCCAGCAACGTGATCCCCGGCGGACAGACACCTTTCAGGTAGAACAGGGCAAAACCGACCGGTGGGGTCAGAAACGAGGTCTGCAGTGTCACCGCCACCAGCAGGGCAAACCAGACCAGTTCCGGATTGTCCACCACGCCGTGACCATCGATATCCAGGCCCAGACCTTTGATCACCGGTGCCAGCAGCGGCAGGATGATCAGGCTGATCTCGATCCAGTCGAGGAAGAAACCGAGCAGGAATACCACGCCAAGGATAAAGGCGATGATGCCGTAGGGACCGAACGGCAAGCCGGTCAGCGTGGCCTCGATCAGCTGATCGCCACCCAATTCACGCAGCACCAAAGCGAACACCGTGGCGCCCACAAAGATGGCAAAGATATAGGCCGAGGTGTTGAAGGTGTTGATGGTCACCTCCTTCAATACCTCCCAACTCAGTTGCCGGTAACCGGCCGCCATGATGACGGCGCCCAGGGCACCGATACCGCTGGCCTCGGTGACCGTGGCGATACCGGCGAAGATGGAACCCAGTACCGCGAGGATCAGGGCCGCCGGCGGCAGGATGGTCTTGAACACACTCCAAACCACCGCCAGGCTGACGGGTTGGGCATCGGTCGCGAGCGGCGCCGAGGCCGGCCTGAAGAAGGAGAAGCCGAGGATATAGAGCATGTAGAAGATACCCAGGATGATGCCCGGGAAGACGGCCCCCATGAACAGATCGCCAACCGACAGGCCCATCTGGTCACCCATGATCACCAGCATGATGCTGGGGGGGATCAGGATACCGAGGCAGCCCGCGCCGGCCACGGTACCCAGTGCCAGACTTTTGCTGTATTGCTGGCGCATCATCACCGGCAGGGACATCACGCCCAGCAGTACCACCGAGGCACCGATAATACCGGTGGAGGCGGCCAGGATAATGCCGATCAGGGTCACGGCGATCGCCAGGCCGCCGCGCACCCGGCCAAACAGCCCTTGCATGGCGTGCATCATGCGCTCGGCGACGCCGGACTTGTCCAGCATCAGCCCCATGAAGATAAACATCGGCAGGGCCACCAGTACCCAGTTGTCCATGATGCCGAAAATACGCCCCACCGCCAGGCCGAGGGTCGAGTAGTCGAGACCGGTCATGGTATCCAGGTGGTTGTCCGCCAGGTAGCCCACGCCGGCGAACAGCACGCCGACACCGGCCAGCGCCCAAGCCACCGGAAAACCGGTAAACAGCAGCGCGATGAAGCTGACGAACATCGCGATGACAAGGATTTCATTCATTTCCATGGCTCAGCCCTCCCCATGTTTATCGGTGGTACGGTTCGCGTCATCGCTCAGCTCCTGGACACGGAACAGGTGACGCAACATGGAGACGCGCCCCGGATAGGGCTCTTCCGGCTCACGGGCCAGATGCAGCAACAGCGTGATCTCGCGGATCAGGCGGGCAATGGCGGCGATAAACAGCAGGGCAAAACTGATCGGGATGACCGATTTGACCACCCAGCGGTAAGGCATGCCGGTGGGATTGGCGGAACTCTCGCCGATGTCGTAGGAGTAGTAGACCCACTCCAGGCTGTGCAGAAAAATCACCACGATAAACGGCAACAGCAAAAACAGCAGGCCGAAAATCTCCCAGCGGTGCTGGGCGGCGCGGGAGAGGTTCATGTGCACAATATCGACCCGGATATGCGAGTCGTTGGTAATGGCGAAACTGAGACCGAACATGAAGCCGACCGCGTAGACGTGCCAGATCAGCTCCTCCAGATAAACCAATCCGTGATTGAAACCGTAACGCAGCACCACCTGCACCAGAATAATGCCGATCAGCAGGACGTTACTCCAGGCCATTACCTGACCGATACGTTGCACGAATCCGTTCAGGGCATCGACGATGGGAATGCGATATTCCAGATCGTTGGGTTGATTCATCTCATGCCTCGATACTGTCTCGGAACCGCCCGGCCTGGGTCGCGTTGGACGCGCAAACCGGCGGATCATGGGGAAAAAAAGGGTGGTATCGGTCAGGGGCCGGAGCCAAACCGGCTCCCACCTGCGCGGTCGCCTCCCGCACGTCGGGAACAAATTTGACTCCGACCCCTAACCCGGGGTCTGTCCGTGGAACCCGGAACCGGGTCCCGCGGACAATTGCGAATTACTGCTCGCGTACCGTGCCCGGACGGGGCAGGAAGGCCCACTTGTTCCAGACCGCATAGTCGTTGCGGAAGCTCTCCAGATTATCCCAGATGGCCTTGAACTCGGGGTCCTTGGCGGACTCCTCGGCCACTACCTCGGCCCACTTGCTCCTGAAGGCATCCAGGATTTCGGCCGACCAGTAGCGGTTCTCAACGCCATTCTTTTCCAGGTTCTCCTTCATCTGCGGGAACTGGATCGCCTCGCCCAGCGCCAGGCCGTCCAGCATGGCGGCCTTGCAGCTCATCTCCACCAAGCCTTGCTGTGACTCATCCATACCCTTCCAGGTATCCCCATTGATGACCAACTCGAAGAGGGTGGCGGGCTGGTGCCAGCCGGGGTAGTAGTTGAACTTGAGGATCTTGTGGAAGCCCAGCAGCTTGTCGATGGCCGGCATGGAGAACTCGGTGGCGTCGATGGCTCCCTTCTCCAGCGCCGGGAAGATTTCGCTGGAAGGCAGCAGGCTGGTAGAGACACCCATCTTCTCCATCACCAGGGCACCCAGGCCAAAGAAGCGCATACGCACGCCCTGCAGGTCCTCGGGCTTGTCGATCGGCTTGCTGAACCAGCCGGAGGTTTCGGGAGCGATGATACCGCAGGGGATGGCATGCACGTTCAGCCCCTTTTTGTCATACATCTCCTGCCACAGCTTGCGGCCTTCGCCGTAGTAGATCCAGGCGAGGAACTCCGGCGCATCCGGACCAAACGGTACGGCGGAGAAGATACCAGCCTTGGTGCCCAGCACGCCTGTGTTGTAACCCGGGGTGGTGTAGCCGGCATTCACCTTGCCGCTGGCCACCGATTCCAGGATCTCTTTGGGGGGAATCAGTTTGCCCGGCTCGTAGACCTTGATCTTGACGCTGCCACCGCTGGCGACATTCAGATGCTCCGCCAGCCACTTCGGGGTGCTGCCCAGGCCGGTCAGGTGGGTACCGAAGTAAACGGGAACTTTCAGCAGGGTTTTCTTTTCCGCAGACAGTGCGGCGCCGCTGGCGACACTCATGGCCAGAGCGGCGGCGGATACTACCGAGATCAATTTTCTCTTCATGGTTCTTTTCACTCCAATGGGGAAACAGGGTGACAGCCTCCCGGTCAACCACCTTCTCTCCGGCTTTTACCCTGCGCGGATCACTATCCCGAGGTGGTTTGACGAGGCCATCCTGTCGCCTGACAAACTGGTTAATTGGTCAGGCCACTTAATTTTTACCCCATGGCTTCCCTAATGTCAAACAGTTCACAATCGCTCGAAAAGCGCATTTTACTCCCTATATATACCCCCCTTATGGCGTTATTTTCGTTGGGAATTTGATAAAATAGCCCGGTAAGACTTCTCTTTTTTAAAAAATCCATCTACACTCAAAAACAATTGGTCTTACCAGTTGTCGGGAGCCAAGAGAGCAGAAATGAAACATCAACGATTGTCCGATCAAATCGCGGAAAAACTGGAAGCCATGATTGCCCGGGGCAGCCTCAAGCCGGGCGAGAAGCTCCCGGCCGAGCGTGAACTGGCCCACCGGCTGGAGGTATCACGACCGTCACTGCGGGAGGCGATTCAGAAGCTCAACAGCAAGGGGCTGCTTGAAACCCGGCACGGCGGCGGTACCACCGTCTGCGAATCACTGGAGCCGTCGTTTGTCAGTCCGCTGATTGCCCTGCTACGGGAGATGCCGGAATCACGCTTCGACGTGCTGGAGACCCGCCATGCCCTGGAGGGGACTGCCGCCTACTACGCGGCTTTACGCAGCACTAACGAGGACAAGGAGAAGATCAGACGCTGTTTCGACATAATGATCAGGGACCACGGCAACCCCGACCCGATGGACGAGGCGCGCGCCGATGCCGCCTTCCACCTGTCCATCGTGGAGGCGTCGCATAACCTGGTGCTGCTGCATGTGATGCGCGGATTGTTCACCCTGCTGCAGAGCAGTATTTCGCACAACCTGGACAAGCTTTACACCCTGCCCCGGGTGTTCGAGCCGCTGAGTCACCAGCATGAACGGCTGATGAACATGGTGATTGAAGGCGATGCGGAGAAGGCACGCCAGGCGGCCCAGGAACACCTGGTGTTCGTGGAGGAGTCGTTGCAGCAGATCGACCGCGAGGAGGTGCGCAAGCAGCGCTCATTGCGCGGTCTGTCAGCGTGAGATCTCAACTGTTTGGCAGTTGTTGAATAAACAAGCTACACGTTGGAGATGGTCCATTGTGCCTACCCTCTCCGACGATAGCGTGAGTTAACTTTTTTGATTCAAAATATTCAGGAGTCACTATGTCTCTGGCGAAGCACTACCCGGACAGGCCGGATAAGGTCTATTACTTCGGCACCTGCCTGATCGACCTGCTCTATCCCCAGGCCGGCCTCGCCGGCATGCAATTGATCAAGCGCGAAGGCGTCCAGGTAATCTTTCCACAGGATCAAACCTGCTGCGGACAGCCGGCGTGGAACTCCGGCTTCCGCGAACAGACCCGGGCAGTGGTACTCAATCAATTACGCTGTTTTCCCAAGGATTATCCCATTATCGTCCCCTCCGGCTCCTGTGCCGGCATGATGCGTCACCACTATCCGGAAGTGTTCAAGGGCTTGCCGGAAGAAGCCCTGGTTAACGACTTTTCCCAGCGGGTGTTCGAGCTGACCGAGTTCCTGGTCCATGTGCTGAAGATAGAGTTGCAGGACCTGGGGGAACCCACCAAAGTGGCCCTGCACACCTCCTGCTCCGCCCGTCGAGAAATGGGCGTCGCCGATGAGCACGAAACGCTGTTGCGCCAACTCGGCAATGTGCAGTTGGTGGAACAGGCACGCAAGGCCGAGTGCTGCGGTTTCGGCGGCACCTTCGCCGTCAAGCATCCGGACATCTCCGCCGCCATGGTGGCGGATAAGGCCCAGGCCATCACCGATACCGGCGCCGACCAACTGGTCAGTGGCGATTGCGGTTGCCTGATGAACATCACCGGACATCTGCAACACCAAGGCATCGGCCCCCAGGGCCAGCACATCGCCAGTTTCCTCTGGGAGCGTACCCATGCAGCAAAAAGCTGAATTCGACCAGCGCGTGCAGAAAGCGCTGAACAACCCGCAACTGCGCAGTAATTTCCGCATCGCCATGGATGGACTGATGGAGAAGCGGAGCAACGCCTTTCCGGACAAAGCGGCCCTGGAAACGTTGCGCATCACCGGATCAAAAATTCGCGCCAATGCCCTGGCCAAACAACCGGAACTACTCGAGCAGTTGGAAGCCAACTGCACCCGCAACGGTATTCAGGTGCACTGGGCCGAAACCCTGGAACAGGCCAACCGGATTGTGCTCGACATCATGGAGCGCCACCAGGCCAACCGCATGATCAAGGGCAAATCGATGGTTTCCGAGGAGATGGAGTTGAACCACTTCCTCGAGGCGCAGGGAAAAAACTGCATCGAATCCGATCTGGGCGAATACATTATTCAGTTGGACCACGAAACCCCTTCTCACATCATTGCCCCGGCGATTCACAAGAGCAAGCAGGAGATCGCCCGGCTCTTCAAAGAGAAACATCCTGATATCCCCTACAGTGAAGATATCGAGACCATGACCCGTAGTGCGCGAAAAGTCCTGCGCAGCAAATTCTTCGAAGCCGAAGTGGGGCTATCCGGGGTCAACTTTGCCGTGGCCGAGACCGGCACCCTCTGCCTGGTGGAGAACGAAGGCAACGGTCGTATGTGCACCACCGTACCGCCGGTACACATCGCCGTGACCGGCATCGAGAAAGTGGTGGAAAAGCTGGCCGACGTACCGCCACTGCTAAAACTGCTCACCCGCTCTGCCAGCGGCCAACATATCTCCACCTACTTCAATATGATCAGTTCACCGCGCAAACCGGGCGAACGGGACGGCCCGAAAGAGGTGCACCTGGTGCTGCTGGACAACCAGCGCTCCAAGATCTACGAAGATGAGGAACTGTTCGACAGCCTGCGTTGCATCCGCTGCGGCGCCTGCATGAACCACTGCCCGGTCTACACCCGTATCGGCGGCCACGCTTACGGCTCCCTCATTCCCGGGCCGATCGGCTCGGTAATCGAACCACAGAAATTCGGTCTGGACAACTTTGGGGTACTGCCCACCGCCTCCACCCTGTGCGGTGCCTGCGGCGAAGTCTGCCCGGTCAAGATTCCGTTGCCGAAACTGCTGCATCGTCTGCGCTATGAACAGGTGCGGGACGACCATACCGGTGCCACCAATGGACAAGGCTCACAGCGCTCCGGCAAAGAGGCACTGATCTGGAAACTCTGGAGCTGGGCCCATGCCAGCCCCACGATCTATCGCTCCGGCACCAAGCTGGCCACACTGTTGCGCGGTGTCGTCCCCAATAAACTCGGTCCCTGGACCCGTGTACGCACAGCCCCGAAGATCGCACCCAAATCGTTACACCAGCTGGCCCGTGAAGAGGGTTTCGACAATGAGTAAGGCACGTGACAACATCCTGGCCCGCCTGCGTGCCAAAAGCGACGAAAAAGCGCCGATTGACCTGGATCGTTCGTTGACATCCCCCGACTGGAACCGATCGGAGCGCATCGACCACTTTTGCCAGGCCATGCGCTCGGTGAGGACCGAAGTGCATCGGGTGAGCGAAGCCGATTGGGCAAAAAAGCTGGCTGAACTGGCGAAAGAGAAACAGTTGCGCAACCTGCTCTATGCACCGGCCGGACCGTTGGCGGAAAAGATCGAGGCGACCTGGAGAAACGGAGATGACCTACCGGAACTGGTCACCCGCGAAGTGGAGGTGGACGGCTGGAAAGAGGAGCTGTTTTTCGATATCGACGCCGCCATCACCTCGACCCGTAGCGGCATTGCCGAAGTGGGGGCGATGATTCTCTGGCCGACCCCGGAGGAACCGCGCACCTTTTCCCTGGTGCCGCCGGTACATATTGCGGTAGTGGAAGCGGACAAACTGCACAACACCTTTGCCGATGCCATCGCCGCCGAAGAGTGGGCGGCCGGCATGCCCACCAATGCCCTACTGATATCCGGTCCGTCCAAATCGGCCGATATCGAACAAACCCTGGCTTATGGGGTACACGGCCCGGTCGAGCTGATCGTGCTGTTGGTTGAGTAGATCGGTTTATCCATACGCCACCGTCCGGATCGGACGTGGCGTATCCGCAAGGCGGGCAAACGCCCGCCACGATTTTCACAAGGGCGATGCCATCCTGCACCGGATGGTGTAATCTTCGCGGATGCTCGAGACCGCACTAAGACAGGAAGTGGAAGCACTGACCTACCGATTACTGGCCACCGCCGGCGATCATTACCACAAAGATCCGGACCAGGTGATCATACAGTTCAATCTCACCGGCAAAGCGGCGGGGATGGCCCTGTTCCCACACCGCAGTACGCCCGTCATCCGTTATAACACGCTGCTTTTGATTGAAAATCAGGAAGATTTTCTGCGGCGTACCGTACCCCACGAAGTGGCCCACGTCGTTGCCCGCCGGTTTTTTGGTCAGAAGATCAAACCTCATGGCGCGGAATGGCGCGAGGTGATGCAACTGTTTGGAGCCGAGGCATCTCGCTGCCACAACTACGATATCAGTCGTGCCAGTCGCCGCCGACTGAAACGTTTCAACTATCGTTGCGACTGCCGCACCCATCGACTCAGCAGCATCCGCCATAAGCGGGTACTGCAGGGCCAGCAGTATCTCTGCATCGACTGTAAGCAACCGTTAGTGGCGTCTGTAGATCCAGAATAAATCGCATCACCCGGAATTCAAATCCACGCCATTCATAAAACAGTAACAACCAACACTTAGCCTTGCGCCTGTCAAAACAAACGACAGGTTAGAAAACAACGGCTATGCAATACTCCCTGGAAGAATACCTCTACCGAATCATACGCGAACGCTCACTGACCGTACTGTTCCAACCCATCGTTAATAATAAGAAGCAGGAAATTTTCGGATATGAAGCACTGATTCGCGGCCCTTCCGATACACCATTACATTCTCCAGTCACACTGTTTGAGACGGCGGCACGTTACGGCCATCTGGTCGAGCTGGAGGTGCTGTGTCGTGAGGTATCGATCCAACAGTTCGTGCGCCTCAACCTGGATGGCAAGCTGTTTCTCAATACCAGTCCGGAAAGCCTGTTTCAGCCAAACTTTCGCACCGGCTCCACCCTGGACATTCTCAAACACGTGGGGTTGCCGCCGGAAAAGGTGGTTATCGAGCTGACCGAGCAGTTCCCGACAGAAAACTATGAAGCGATCCGCGAAGCCAAACACCACTATAAATCGATGGGGTTCGAGATCGCCATCGATGATCTGGGGGCCGGATATGCCGGATTGCGCATGTGGTCGGAACTACGCCCCGATTATGTGAAGATTGATCGTCACTTCATGCAGGACATCCATGAAGACAGGGTCAAGCAGGAGTTTGTGCGCTCTATTAAAAATATTGCCCGCGGACTCAATTGCAAGGTTGTAGGAGAAGGCGTCGAGACCGCCGACGAGTTCCGCTGCGTGGCCAAACTGGGTATTGAATTCTTCCAGGGTTACTATTTTGCACGACCGGCACAAATCCCTGTCACCACCCTCGCCAAGAGCGCCTTCACTCAAACGCCGCACGACTTGCTACAGACAAATCGCCGCAGCTTTTTCACCACTACCATCAGCGACCTATTGCAGAGCGTTCCCGGCATCGCCGCTACCACCAGCATCGAGGAGAGCGCGCAAATATTCCAGATGGCCCCGCAATTGGAGAGTCTGCCGGTGGTGGACAACCAACAGCCGCTCGGACTGGTTAGACGCAACAACCTGATGAATCTCCTGCTTACCCGCTATGGCCGTGAATTGCACGGCAAAAAGCCGATCGTGCAATGTCTCGATCACAACACCCTGATGTTGGAGACAAGCTTACCGATCGAGCAGGCAAGCGGCCTGATCAGTGAACAGATGAAACAGAACAAGGAGTTGGAGTTTATCATCACCGAGAACGGGAGTTACCTCGGCGTCGGTTCGGTTATTGATCTGCTCAAGGTTATCACCGAGATGCAGGTACGCAGCGCCCGCTATGCCAACCCCTTGACCCTATTGCCTGGAAACGTACCCATCTACGAAGAACTGGATCATCTGCTGCGCGAACAGCAGGAGTTCGTTGTCTGTTATTGCGACCTGGACAATTTCAAGCCGTTCAACGACAAGTACGGTTATGAAAAAGGAGACCAGGTAATTAAGGACCTGGCTGACATCTTGCGATCAGAGGTCAAACATGAGCAGGATTTTATCGGTCATATCGGTGGCGATGATTTCATCCTGATTTTTCAAAGCGACAATTGGCAAACCCACTGCCAAGCCATCTTGCGCCGCTTTGAAGAGAGGGCCCCCGTCTATTACAGCCGCGAGGATATTTCTCAGCAAGGTATCTGGTCCCAGGATCGGGTCGGAAAATACCGTTTCTTCCCACTCCTGACACTCTCTATCGGCAGTGTGGTGCCCGATCCCGCCGCCTGCAAAAGTCACCATGATGTGGCATCGCTGGCCAGTTGCGCCAAACGTGAGGCAAAGCAGTTGCAAGGAAACAGCCTGTTCATTGAACGTCGCCGCCGTCCCAACAACCCACATCTACATCATGCTGTGGCTTGAACGACACCACGCCGGATACCCATCGATCCGGATATAAATCGGCAATCACGGTAATGCCCTTGTCACAGGCCACCGCTATAACTAACCCCGTATCACTCACCACAACTCCGCTTTGGAGCACGCTATGAATCGCTTTAAAAATCTCACCTTGCGTTTTCGTTTGATGGCCGGACTCGCCTCCATTGTCACCATTATGGGGGTAGTGGTTCTGATCAATATTATCCAGATCAATCGCAATCAAACCCTTACCGAACGGATGGTGGAGACCCAGGCGCCGCTGGTTCAGGCCAGCCTGAAATTGAAAGCGGGTATCGATGCTTCACTCGCCTCGCTGCGCGCCTGGATGCTACTGGACGACCCGCAATTCATCGCGGTGAGAAAAAACGTGCTCTCGGAACAGATCAACCCGGCCCTGGAAACACTGCAAACACTGGCATCAGGCGAGGATCCGGTCATGCAGGAACAATTGGACGGCATCAACCACCAACTCGATCTCTTGATGGAGATACTTGGGCGGATCGAATCGACCGCCCACAGCGCCGAAAATATCCCGGCCCTGAGTAAATTCAAGGAGGAGGCGGAGCCGTTGGCGGATATCATGTCGGATAAGATCGCCAGGATGATCGATCTGGAAAAATACATGGAATCGAGCAAGCTGCGCAAACAGGTGTTGGCCAACATGGCTGAAGTTCAAGGCAGTCTGGTATTGACCCTGGCTAACATCCGCGCCTTCCTGCTCACCGGTGATAAAAAATTCAGCGACAAAATTGAAGTTTACTGGCAACGCAACACCACCCGCTTTCAGGAGTTGGGCATGGCGGACGTGATGTTCAATGCCGAGCAAGCCGAAGAGTGGAAGGCATACCTCAAGGCTTATCGCGCGTTTCGTTCACTCCCTGATGAGATCATCGAGCTACGTCGCAAGAAGACCTGGAACCAAGCCAACTACTGGATGAGTCACGATGCCATTCCGGCCCAGCATGCGCTGGAAGCACAACTGAGCGCCCTGTCCCAACGACAAGAGCAACTGCAGTGGGCGGGTACCGCCCAGGTAATGGAAAACAGCACGCAGATGGTAACGACAAACTGGATCCTGTTGGTGCTCGGTGCCCTGCTGGCGTTACTGGTCGGCGTGTCGGTCAACCGTAGCGTACTAGGTTCGATTCGTCGGCTCTCCGATACCATTCTGCAAGTGGAACAGTCCGGTTCACTCTATCTGCGCGCTGCCGACGACAGCCGGGATGACATCGGTGCGGCGGCCAAGGCGTTCAACAGCCTACTTGACTCTTGGCAGCAGGTGATTATTACGGTTAACGGTTTTGTTGAGCATCTGGTCAGTGATATCGCCCGCTCATCCGATACCAATAACCGTACGCTGGAAAATATGAGCGAACAGCGGCAGAAGTCCAAATCCATCGCCTCGGCGCTCACCGATCTGCAAGGCAAAATCGATCAGGTGACGGAAAACGCCGAACTGGCCGCCTCTGTCAGCGGTCAGGCGGACCGCGATGCGGTCGAGAGTGTCGCCATTATAGAAAAAACACGTGAAGTGGTGGTCGATCTCTCCAATGAGATGGCACAAGCCCATGATGAAGTGAACAAGCTATCCAAGGATAGCGTCGAAATCGAAAACATCCTCAAAGTGATTCAAGAGATAGCCGAACAGACCAACCTGCTCGCCCTGAACGCCGCCATTGAGGCGGCCCGCGCCGGAGAGGTGGGACGAGGCTTCGCCGTGGTCGCCGACGAAGTACGCACCTTGTCTAAACGCACTCACGATTCCGTCCATCTGGTACAGAACACCATCAATAAGATCCAAAAACGTATTGTTACCGTGGTCGGATCCATTGACCGGAGTCAGCAGCGCATGACGCAGGCGGTGGAGCAGACCGGCAGTACCGAAGCGTCACTCAGACGTATCGCCACCGGCATCGCGACTCTATCGTCCATGAACAGCGATATCCTCGACGCGGTCACCCATAAACAGGCCGTCGCCGCCGTGATCAACCACGATGCCCTGGATATCTCCCGTTTCGCCGACCAAACGGTGGATCAGGCGCGCCAGGCGGTTGAAGCCGGCACCAGTCTCGCCAATCTCTCCTGGGAGCTCAAGCGACTGGTCGCCGGATTTTCAGTCGGCAGCCAACTGGAAACCGCCAGCCCGGTGATTCGATTAACCGGGAACGGTTCGGCCGATTCTGAAGCGGAACCCTCGGAACACCCCGATACAGACGAACTGTTCGACTACCCGTCCACCCGGCTGTCGGCTTAACCTGTCAGTCTGTCACAAACCCTTATGAAACCTGCCTCCCGCCTGATACAACGCGTTTGACACTCCGGCTCATTCGGCTATAGTCGGCGTCTGGAGTGAGTCTCATACCGTCCATCCGGTGGAGTCAGACCGCGTGAGAATGCAAAACAAATTGACCGTGACCTTACTGATTGTCGGTTTGCTGAGCGCCGGCACGGTGGGCGGTGTCGCCTACATGATTCTCATGCGCGGTTTCGAACAGGCGATCATGGACCAGGCCTACGTCAATTTCAGCAGCGATATCCAAGACTATCTGGAAAAATATGGCAGCTGGGAGAACGGAAGCCGCCAGGAAAGATTTCCAGATTTCGTTCGCCAAAAGCGCAACGTGCCCCGATTACCTCCGATGCCTCCATTTCGTAGACCGGCATCAGAACCGTTCCAAACAGCTAGCGATCAGCGCAACAGCCCCCCATTCCCACCGCTTCGTGGACCGGCGCCAGAACCGTCCCCGCCGGTTATCGATCGGCGCAACCAACCCCCCTTCCATTTTCTGGTCCTGGATCCATCCGGTATCGTACTCACCGGCTGGGAGGATTATCCGACCGGCTCACAGGCGCCGCCAGCCGTCGTGAAGCTTACCCGCCCCATCAAGGTCCGGGGAGAGGTGCGCCTGCTGATTGCCCCCCTCGGAGAACCGATATTGACGCCAAGCGACCACGGTTATCTCGAAGCAATGCGGCAGGCACTGCTCATCGGCATCACTGTGGCCTTTATACTGGCACTATTGATTGGCGTTATCACCGGAAACCGTATCAGCCGAACACTGCGTCTGCTCACTTCGGCTATCCGTTCGATGCGTAAAGACCGAGAGGCCGAGCACCCGGTACCGATCACCTCCGATGATGAGCTGGGTGAACTGGCCCGCGCCTTTAACCAAATGAACAGTGAACTCAGCCGGGCGCACCGGGAACTGCGTGAATCATCCGAACTGGTACAGAAACAGGCCGATGCGTTACGCGAACTCAGTATCAAAGACCCACTGACCCATCTGTTCAACCGGCGCCATTTTGACGAACAGGCACATAAACTATACGAGCAATCCCGGCGTTACGGCCATCCCATGACGGTCATGGTGGGCGATCTGGATCACTTTAAGCAAGTCAATGACCGGCTCTCCCACGCTGTGGGTGATGAAGTCTTGCGCCAGGTGGCCAAGCTGATAGGCAAAGGCGTTCGAAAGAGCGATGTGGCCGCCCGTTACGGCGGTGAAGAGTTCGTGATACTTTTCCCGAATTCAACCCTGAAACAGGCCGCACACTGTTGTGAAGCGCTCAGACACAATATCGAAAGCCATCCTTGGCACGACATCGATCCCGGGCTGAAAGTAACCATTAGCATGGGCTTATCAGACGATCTGACCCTGAACAGTGTTGAAAAGATGATTGCCCAGGCCGATGAGCGGTTGTACGCGGCCAAGCATGGCGGGCGCAATTGCATCATCCCGGTCATCGCCGCCGCCTAAGTTACTCGACCGAACGGACACAACGGGCGTAATTGCGGATACGCACCTGATCCTTTTGCCCACCCAACCCCTCGCTGTATCGAGCCGGATCACCGCTTTTCGGGTCACTACGCTGAGCCCCGGCACCGTGCACATCGACACCGTCCACCGATATACATTTGCCAAAACAGAGATAGATGGCCTGGCGGGTATTCTCTCCGTGCGTCGTGGAAGTCCAGAACCAACCCTTTCGATCCTGCTGCCGAAAAAATGCCGGATCGATGGCCGGGTCGTGATAACGGTAATCAACAATACTCTGCAGCTCCTTGGCATTCGGCAATCGCCAATCCCGATATCCGGCAAACGATAGATTCTCGCAATAGGCCAGCGAATCTTTCCAGAGACGCGGCTTACCGTCATCCTGCTGCTGCCACATCAGCCCGGAGGCTTGATCCGTTACGGTGCCATTCCGGTTATCCTGCAGTCGATTGGCGCCCCACTCCTGGCCCCGTACGCAACGATAAAACAGCCCCTGTCGTCCAGCCGTCGGAGCCTGCTTGATGCGTCCATCCAGGAAATTGAAGAAGAAAGCGGCCTCCACCCCTTTACGATCCCAGTGATCGCCGGTATATCGGGTCACCGACCAGGTCTGCCCCATCATGTCGGTATGGTGGGTGGCGGCAAAGCGATCATGCTCAAGCAACGAAGCATCCGGCTCATGGATTTCAAATAACGGATCAAGAAATGGCCGGCGTCCGGTGGCGCCAGCAAAATCGGCGATGGAGTACAGCTCTTTGATATTGGGCAGTCGCCAGTCGGTGTGTCCACCCAGATTGAGCGATTCACACTGCGCCTTGGCCGACGACCAGCCAAGGCGTTTGGCATGGTGTGCCTGCTGCCAGGTCAGGCCGGTAATGGGGTCGGTGACAGTGCCATCGCCATTATCCCGGTAGCCGAGTCTGACCCCACTGTAGTGGGCATCCTGGCCGTAGAACGGCTCACCGGGTGCAGGACAGGGAATGACGCCCTGGTTGTCAAAACAACTGCCCTGGCCGGTATCCGGGATACGGCTCTTGACCGATACGGCAGCGGCATATTCCCGGTCAATATCGACTGTCTCCGGCAATGGCATCATCCCCCGACGCCCACCCCTATCCTGGGTGGGCGCCCGCCCGCCCGGCGGTCCATCCTTCGGCACACACACCAGCTGCGGCTCCCTCATCTGCCGACAGACACCGCTGACGGTGCCATGAGGAGCGGTAAAGCGGCAGGCCTCCCCGCTCTGCGCGCTGCTGCAAGCCGTCAAGGCTTCCGGCGGCGGGCCACCACGCATCGGCTGTTGTGCTGAGGCGGAATGCATCACTATCCATAAAAAGCCAAGACCCATTATTCTTTTCATTTTTTAAATCCGATTATTTTATTTGAAAACCAACAGCCATCCGGTCATCGATACCCCCTGTGCCATCTTAGAGACGGATGCCATCTATACTGTTCAGTTAAGGGAATCACACCGTTGTCTCCTCACAGGGATTATTATCGAAAGGCATGATGACTGGAACCGGCACACACATCTCTTCGCCCCTACTGGCACTGTTGGCACTGCTCCTTCAAATAGGACTCGCGACAGCTGATGACACGGACATTGACCAAGTCGAAATCCGTCGCATGCTGCAGGAACAGCTTATTGCCGGCGAATTGCAACAGATTCAACCCACACCGGACTGGCTTAAACTGCGGCAGATTTACCACAACTACGGGGGCCAGCTACTGTGGCATGCCGCCTCCGGTCAGATCAGTCTCGCCGGCGCCGAACTGCACCGTTTTATTGCCGAGTCGGCCACGCTGGGGTTGGAACCACACCTGTACCATGCCACAGATTTTTCCGATCAGCCATTCACCACGTCTCGACAAGTAGTGCTCAATGACCTGCTACTGACTGATGGTTTCCTCAAATTGAGCGAAGCCCTCGCCCAAGGGCAGCTCGATCCGGGCAGGGTGGACCCGCTATGGAAAATACCGGTCGAACGGATCGACAATATCAAACTGCTTGACCAGGCGGTCATCGACTTGAATCCATCCGCCGTACTCAACTCCCTGATGCCACAAGCCCACGGCTATCAACAGTTGTTGCAAGCGCTGTCAGACTACCGCCACCTGGCCGATCAGGGAGGCTGGTCGACGCTACCCGATGCCCCACTGATACGCCCGGGAGATCATCACGATCTGGTTCCACTACTGCGCCAGCGGCTGGTTGCCTCGAATGAACATGGGGATGAAATACCTGATGATCCCCGCTTCTATGATCCCTCACTGCAGCAGAGCATTGAGCGTTTTCAACGCTCTCACGGCCTCAAGATGGATGCCATCATCGGCCCGCACACCCGGGCGGCCATGAATGTCTCCGTCGAGCAACGGATTGCCCAGATCGCATCCAATCTGGAGCGCTGGCGTTGGTTGCCGCAGCAGCTTGGCGATCGCTATATTCTGGTCAATATCGGCGGTTATCTGATGCAACTCATCGAGAATGATCAAATACGACTGGAAAAAAAGGCCATCATCGGCCGACCGAAACGGACAACCCCCTCATTCGCCACCCGGGTCACCCACTTGGTGTTGAATCCGACCTGGACCGTACCAAGACGTATCGCCGTGGAGGATCTCCTGCCTGAACAGCGCCGCGATTCCGAATATCTACTGCGCAAAAACATACAGATCCAGCAGCGGGAGGGAGATCAGTGGGTCGAGCAAGATCCGGCCATGATCGACTGGGGTCAGTACAGCAAATACCACTTCCCGTTCCGGCTACGCCAAAGCCCCGGCGACGGCAATAGCCTGGGACGAATCAAATTTCACATGCCCAATCCGTACGATATCTATCTGCACGACACACCGGCACAGGGACTGTTCGCCTACCCCGTCAGGGATTTCAGTTCCGGTTGTGTACGGGTGCATGAAATAAGCGATCTCGTTCACCAACTCATACCGGAAGATGACATCGACACGACAGTACAAATCGCCGAGCAGTTGGAATCGCGGGAAACCCAATACGTAAAACTTGCGCACCCCATCGATATCTTCCTGGTCTATTTCACCGCCTGGGTGGATACCACCGGACAAATACAGTTCCGTCCGGACATCTACGATCTGGACCGGCCACTTATTCTCGGCCTGCAACAGCTGCACTTGCAGCAGGCGAGTCAATTGGCCCACCATGATCCGGAAAAAAACACCCTCTCCGATTGACCTCCATTCCTCGATCAGCCTCCCATCCCGACCGTGACGCCCCTCACACGGCTGGTAATAAGCCTCGGTTTCATATAGCATTTACCGAATTTTTTGGATATAAGCCTGGGAAGTCAGCCGTATTCGATTGGGGAACCCGGCAATACAATGCAGCTAAAAACGGACAACAAAGAACACCGCACACCTACACTCAGTCGACGCGGCTTCCTTAGAGGCTGCGCGGCAGCGGCCGCCACCTTTGTCTTGCCCGACGCCTTTGCCAGCATCAATAAACATCCGGAACGCCGTTTGACACTGCACCACCTGCACACCGGTGAGCGAAGCCGCATCACGTACTGGGCCGACGGATCCTACGACCGCCAGGGACTTAAAGAGATCAACCACCTGCTGCGCGATCACCGAACAGGTGATCAACACACCATGGATCCCCACCTGTTCGACTTGCTCTATTCCATTCAGGACCGCATCGGCTGCCGCGGTGAATTCCAAATTATTTCAGGCTACCGCTCACCCAAAACCAACCGGATGCTGCGCAAAAACAGCAGCGGGGTAGCCAAACACAGTCTGCATATGGATGGCAAAGCTCTCGATATACGTCTTGCCGGTTGCGATCTGAAACATCTTCACCGTGTCGCCAAATCGCTCAAAGCCGGCGGCGTCGGTCTCTACGCCCAATCCAACTTCGTGCATGTGGATACCGGGCGGGTACGCTACTGGTAAGCCGGGCTTAACAATCCGGTTTCCCGATCACTTTTCCGAAAGCCCGTCCCCATACAGCCGTATCAGTTCCCGTACGCGTTGTTTGTTAACCCCCGCATCGCTATAGCCGACCCGTGAAGCGGACCGAATATGAATCTGCCTCTGATCCCTGTCGACGCGGATTTCCAGGTCATCCACAAAGCGGAATACGGCTGAGATAAAAGTTACCGCCAGATAACTGTCTTGCTCGGTCTGTATCGCCCCCCCCATCTTACTGATGATATTTTTTAACCGGGGCAACGGATCGAACACATCGGAAGTGATGGAAATGGGTTCAATATAGTGCTTACTGTCTGCGGCATATTCGCTGCAGACACAGTTTGGTTTATCCGGGCATCTGGAGAGTCTTCCATTTGCCAATCCAGCCGCCGTCCCAGACCCGGAGATAATACCCAGGATGAAAAAGAATACGATACCGGCGACGACCAGTGACAGCAGAATTATCAAGGTTGTTTTCATATCGATCCCTGCTGAACGCCGGGCCTGGCCTACTACTAATTGAATCTCTGCGCCCGTGCTTTGCCACCAGCCTACGCAACTCTCATATATATATCCATCCGCTCAATCCATGTCGTTAACCGAGATAGCTTCCCAAATACGACAGCGGCATGACACGGATGTCATGCCGCAATAAATGCTGAACAGCCAAGATCGGGGAACCAGATCCGCCCAACAACTTGGGCGGACACTCTCGCTAAACTATTTCTTATTCACGTGTCCATTGGCCTTCCCCATCGTTCCTGCAGCCGCCGTATTGGAAACCGTTGCCGAAGAACCGGCTGCACTGCCGGGGATATAGCCGTTTTTATTGGCGGCGGACGCATAACTATTAGCACTTTTACCGGAGAAAGCTTTGCCGTTTTGTTTGCCATGGCTAGCTTGCTGAACCGATCCACCATTGGCGGTTACAATACCACTGCCCTGCCCCTTGCCACTGGATATATAGCCATTGCCCCGCGATTGAACACCAACGGAAGTGGATTTGGGTGGATGGGAGGGGATATAGCCATTGCTCTTGACCGCGGATGATTCCGTTGTGGCGGGTAGCGTAGTGGCAACCTTTCCTTTGCCCATCAGCTGTCCGACTGACATATCGTACTCACGGGCGATCTGCCCCCACCCCATACCCTCGGCACGCATTGCCAGGATACCCTCTACCGGTTGACCATTGATTTCGCCCCCGACCAATACCGCGGAAAGCTCTTCGTTGGTGGGCTGGGTAATGCCCATCTGCTTCAACGTGGACTCGGCCAGACTCAACGTCAGTTTGACATTGCCATACCCCATGGTCCCGGTGGGGGGCTCTATCTGGGTAGCGGTAGTTTCCGCATCGGATGAGAGACTGAAAGCGGTGCCCTGACGTAAACCGGAAACCACTTCTGCGGCCTGCTCTTCGCTACCGAGAAACTCGGAATACCGCTGACTCAGTGCCCCTTCGGTCTGGGAAGAAGTGCCAACCGTCGTGGAGGCATCCGCTGTATCAACCGTCGTCTCAATAGTAGTGGTTGTGTCAGTAGTGCTGGTGTCAGTAGTGGTCGTCTCATCAGCCAACAGTGGGCCTGTCACGACAAAAAACGAAGCAAGTGTGAAAAAATGGATGGAATGTTTCAACCGCTTATTCATAATTCATCTCCTGGATTAACCACCGGACAACACACGCTCTGTTTGCAAAACGATTTCGGTGGCCGTTGCGCTGTCTTTTAAGACACCTTCACTGGCTACGGCACGCATCTGCGTGGTTCGCTTTGTCAGCGGCTCAAGTCGCACTTCGATATCACGCTTATTGGCCGAAGCCAAAATGATCCGCTCACCCTTTTCATTGGTACTGCGGCTATCCACTTTGATTCCCATATCCTTCATGGCGCGCACCGCCGCCGTTTCAACCGACTTCATGGGGGCGGTGAACGTCTTATAAATCATCCCGCCCAAGGTATGGTTAACGCCGACGCCCGCACCAATGGAAGCCGCCGTCAGGGTGATAGGGTCACACCCGTTAATCCCGAAAGCACAAACAAGTACAATTGCGGGTTTGGTAATTCGTTTAAGTAAGTACAAGTCACTACACCTTATCAATCTGGTTGGATTACAATTTAACGCTTATCTCTATAGCCTATCACTATATTGGTAGCCATTATTTTTACATTGTGTGAAATAGCTACGATTCCTGATAATAAACGCGATGTGCCCGTAAAAACCGTCATCCCCCCGCTCCGGCACCTCTGATTCCATTTCCGGCTATTATAAATATCGTCTTAATCGCTCTACGGGCGGTGAGCCCACTAAAATCCAGCCAGACCACTTCTACATAACCAATTAATTTAATTATATTTTTTATTTCGCCCAGCCCGGCTTCATCTGCTAACATGCTGTTAATGGGAACGCGCTGCGGGTTTGCAGTACCTTCTTGGAATTTCTGTTTTTCACCCGGGACGTTATATGTCGTGGCAACGATTTATCCTGGATAATGAGATCTTCATCCGTCTCGGATGCTTTTTTGGCATACTGCTGTGGATAGCCCTGTGGGAGATTCGCTCGCCACGCCGAAAACTCAGTCAACCCAAAGCACGGCGTTGGCTGCACAATCTCGGACTCACTGTGCTCAATTCGTTACTGTTACGTTTGCTGTTCCCGGCTGCGGCGGTTGGCATAGCGGTTATTGCCGAACAAAAGGATTGGGGGCTGCTTAATTACTACCCCGTCCCACCGCTGCTTTCAGTGCTCCTGAGCATCATACTGATGGATGGGGTGATTTATCTACAACATGTGATGGTACATGCCATCCCCCTGCTGTGGCGGCTGCACCGGGTACATCATGCCGATCTGGATTACGATGTCACCACCGGTGCGCGTTTCCACCCGCTGGAGATTATCCTCTCCATGTTGATCAAATTTGCCACTATCCTGTTGCTGGGCCCCCCAGTGGTGGCCGTCATCCTGTTTGAGGTGTTGCTGAACGCCACCGCCATGTTCAACCATGGCAATCTGCGGTTGCCGGAAAAGGTCGACCGGATTGTTCGGTTGTTTTTGGTCACACCGGATATGCACCGGGTGCACCACTCCATTGAAGACGATGAAACCAACAGCAATTTCGGTTTCAGCCTGCCCTGGTGGGATCGCCTGTTCGGCACCTATAAAGCACAGCCGAGGGCCGGACACGAAGGGATGACCATTGGTATTGAACGATTCCGCGACCCCGCCAAGGTGGAACGGTTGCCCGGCATGCTCATGCTGCCGTTTTCCGGTGACAGCACCGGTTACACGATCAATCGGCGCAGTTGGAAAAAAGAACCCTAGACGTAGGCTACTGTTCCAACGCCTGCAGGATGTCACCCTGCAAGTCGGCGACATCCTCAATCCCCACCGAGAGGCGTAGCAACCCGTCACGCACACCCATGTCGGCACGCTGTGCCGGGCTCAGGTGGCGGTGGGACGTGATCGCCGGCGCACAGATACTGCTCTCCACGCCACCCAGGCTCAAGACGGGCGCTATCAGCTTGAGGTTGCGTTGAAAGCGTAGCGAATCGATCGCATCGTCCGCCAGTTCGAACCCCAACATGGCCCCGTAACCGTTCATCTGGGAGCGGGCGATGGAGTGACTTGGGTGACTCGGCAGGCCCGGATAATAGACGGCGGATACGGCATCCAGTGATCCCAGAAACTCAGCCAGCGTCGCGGCATTTTGTGTCTGTCGCTCAACCCGCAAAGCCAATGTCTTCAAGCTGCGCTCCAGCAGCACCGCATCCTGGGCATTGAGGCAACCGCCAAAGTTAAGGGCTAAGGCTCGGATACGGTCGACAAGTGCCTGCGAGCCCAGTACCGCACCACAACTGAGATCGCTGTGCCCGGCCAGATACTTGGTACCGCTGTGGATCACCAAGTCGATACCAAGAAGAGAGGGATTCTGGTTGATCGGTGACGCGAAGGTGTTGTCGACGACCGTAACCATACCGCGCCGTTTCGCCGTGGTGGCAATCGAACGCAGATCCACCACCGTCAAAAGCGGATTAGTGGGCGACTCCAGATAGATCACCCGGGTATCGTCGCGAACCGCCGCAACGATGGAATCGGCATCCGAGGCGGCCAGGGTATAGCGGATGCCCAGTCGCTCAAACTCCTTCATTACCAAATTGAACGTGCCGCCGTACAGCTGATCCTGCAATACCACATGGTCGCCAGACGAAAGCAGGGAAAAAAGCGTGGTAGAGATCGCCGCCATGCCGGAGCCAAACAACAACCCCGCTTCCGTCTGCTCCAATGCGCAGAGCTTGGCCACCACGACATCCTGATTCGGTGTATTGAAATAGCGTGGATAGGGTTGCTTGTCGGAATCGAGATAATGATACGCGGTCGACGTGTAGACAGGGGTATTGATCCCCGTCACCTCGATCGCCCCACCGCTTCCTCCGTGTACACACTGGGTATTCTTATTCACGTCGGCACTCCTTTATCCGTAGTTAACTAACGGTATGTCAGCGTAGCTGATTGCTGTCGAGCTGTTGTGCCAGGGGTAATGAGCGTCTCCAAAAACGACGCAATCCCCCTCGGTCCACCTGATAGCGGTATCCGTTGCAGGGATAGAGTTGCAGGGCGTGGAGCCGTTTGGCCTTGATAGCATCGGCCAGCGGCTGCATCCAGTTTTCAAACTGAAGCACCTGATCTTTCCACCCAAAGGGATCGGCACAGAGCACTGAACGCTGAAGACGATCGTAACAGACCAGCAACTCGCCGTGCCGATCGAGCAGTTCCTCTGACCGCTCAGGCAGCGGTAGAGGGGGTGACCCGGCATACATGGCCAAACCCCGCAACAGAGGCGTATCGCCATATACCGTGGTTAAATGGGTCTGCACCGGTTGACTGAGCTTCCCACCACCGGACAACCAAAGTCCGCTAACCGGTCCCTTTCCCGCGTCTTCACGGCGGCTATTGATATCCGCCGCGTAGAACAGCATCTGGATCTCATTCAGTACGCCGTGCCAGCGGATCCCTTGCTCGCCTTCGGGTAAGAACATATCCATGTTGCGGCCAAATACATCGGCCAGTTCGTAGGTCTTCAGGCTGGGTGTGGATGGGAGTGAAAAATACCAGCGATGGGGATGCCGCACCTCTACCTGCCACCCCTCCTCGGTAAAATGGCTGTTGAAGAGTTGAGCAAACGCCTGCGCTTCTTCCGCGGTCAATTGCAGGTCTTCTGCATCAAACAACAGCAGACGGTCCTGATCGGGGCGCAGATAAACCGGCGTCAACTGCAACCAGTAACGGTCATCCGCATCGCCACCATCGCCCAAACGGCGATAGGCAGCCGTGGGTAAATTTTCCCGCTCCTCGACGGTGATGCCAAACAGTCCGCAGAGTACGGATTCAACATCGGTGCCGCCATAACTTGTAACCCGGCTACGACTGAGCAACCGCTCAAGGATCGGACATGGCAGCGGATCACCCAGCTGACTGAAGGTCGGCATCGGCCCCAACAGACCGGGAACCACCAGATGGATTGTGTGTAGATCTGTAGCCATAGCGGTTAACAAATTAAAAGGCCGTGGATCAACGTCGAATGCAACGTCCTATCCACGGCTGCAAAGGGAACCGAGATTCTCAGCCTTCGAGTTGCTCCATGCGAATACGCATGACCGGGCCGGTTACCGAAGCCAAGTCTTCGATTCGGCAAATCGCCTCATTCATCTGCCGCTCCAGCACTTCGTGGGTCAGCATAATGAGCGATACCTGGGTATCCCCCTCGGCCGGCTCTTTCTGCTGAATGGCCTCGATACTGATGCCACTGTCGGCCAAAATGCGCGTAATCTCCGCCATCACGCCCAACTTGTCGGCGACTTGCATACGCAGATAATAAGCGGTCTCCACATCCTCCATACCCAGGATCGGCAGGTCGGAGAGCTCTTTCGGCTGGAATGCCAGGTGGGGCACTCGATTCTCCGGATCGGTTGTCAGGGCCCGCACCACATCCACCACATCGGCCACCACGGCCGACGCAGTCGGTTCCGAGCCGGCACCGGCGCCGTAATAGAGCGTCGGCCCAACGGCATCTCCCTTCACCAGCACTGCGTTCATTACCCCGTCCACATTGGCGATCAGTCGCCGCTCCGGAATCAGCGTCGGATGCACCCGCATCTCGATGCCCTTGTCCGTTTTATGGGCGATGCCCAGATGCTTGATCCGGTAACCCAACTCGCTGGCGAACGCCACATCCTGACGCTCGATACGGGTGATCCCTTCGGTGTAGGTTTTATCAAACTGCAGAGGAATACCGAAGGCGATGGAACTCAGTATGGTCAGTTTGTGGGCTGCGTCGATCCCTTCCACATCAAAGGTGGGATCGGCTTCGGCATAACCCAGTGCCTGAGCCTCGGCCAGCACATCTTCGAAGTCCCGGCCCTTGTCGCGCATCTCACTGAGGATAAAGTTGCCGGTTCCATTAATGATGCCCGCCACCCACTCGATCTGGTTGGCCGCCAACCCTTCACGGATAGCCTTGATAATAGGAATACCACCGGCCACCGCCGCTTCGAACGCCACGGTAACCCCTTTTGCCTGGGCGGCGGCAAAGATCTCATTGCCATGCAGGGCGATCAGCGCCTTGTTGGCGGTCACCACATGTTTGCCGTTCTCGATCGCCTGTAATACCAGCTCCCGGGCCGGCGAATAACCGCCAATCAACTCAATGACAATCTCGATATCGGGGTTGTTTACCACCGCAAAGGCGTCATCCGTCACATCGATCTGATCCAATCCGTCGATCACCTCGGCATTGTATTCACGGGCCGCCGCCTGAGTGATCTGGATACCCCGTCCGGCCCGCCGGGCGATCTCCGCCGCATTGCGGGTCAGCACGTTGACCGTACCGCCACCGACCGTACCCAGACCCAATAAACCTACTTTGACCGCTTCCAAACTCTCTCTCCCAATCTTCTGTTCACTTCCCGACAGACCACTGCCTGGAAAACGCTTATTCTACCGTTTCTCTGGCGTCCTTGCGGATCATCTCTCGGATGCCGCGGATCGCCTGCCGAGTTCGATGTTCATTCTCGATCAAGCCAAACCGTACATAGTCGTCTCCGTGCTGGCCAAAGCCGATGCCGGGAGCCACCGCTACCTTGGCGTCCTTGAGCAGTTTTTTGGAAAACTCCAGCGAACCCATGGCCAGGTACTGTTCCGGAATCTTGGCCCACACGAACATGGTCGCCTTGGGGCGTTCTACCGGCCAGCCAGCCGCATTCAGACCGTCGCACAGCACATCGCGACGCCGCTGATACATATCGCGAATCTCTCTCACGCACTCCTGCGGGCCTTCCAGCGCCTGGATCGCCGCGACCTGGATCGGCGTGAACATGCCGTAGTCCAGGTAGGATTTCATACGCGCCAGCGCCGCTACCAGAACCTGGTTGCCGCACATGAAACCGACACGCCAACCCGGCATATTGTAGCTCTTGGAGAGCGAGAAGAATTCGACGGCAATCTCTTCCGCCCCTTTTACCTGCAGAATGGACGGGGCCACATAACCGTCGAAAGCGATATCCGCATAAGCCAAATCATGCACCACCCAGATATTGTTCTGGCGTGCGATCTCGATCACCTTCTCAAAAAAGTCCAGTTCGACGCACTGGCCGGTCGGATTGCCGGGAAAATTAAGCACCAGCATCTTCGGCTTGGGCCAGCTATCGGTGATCGCCTCCTCCAGCTTATCGAAGAAATCGACCCCCGGTACCAGCGGCACATGGCGGATATCCGCACCGGCGATGACAAATCCGTAGGGGTGGATCGGATAAGCCGGATTGGGCACCAGCACCGAATCCCCCGGTCCCAGACAGGCCAGCGACAGATGGGCCAGCCCCTCTTTCGAGCCAATAGTGACGATCGCCTGGGATTCCGGATCGAGTTCTACGTCGTAGCGCTGCTTATACCACTTGGTAATCGCGCGCCGCAGCCGGGGAATGCCCCGGGACATGGAGTAGCGATGGGTATCCTTGCGCTGAGCCGCCTCCACCAGTTTGTCCACAATGTGTTGCGGGGTGGGTTGATCGGGATTGCCCATACCGAAGTCGATAATATCCTCGCCCCGCGCTCGCGCCGCGGCTTTCAAATCATTGACGATATTGAAAACATAAGGCGGCAGGCGCTTGATTCTGGGAAACTCTTCCATCTCGGGCGTTGACACAGGGACCTCGTATACTTCAATGATAGGGTGGCTGGAAAAAAGGGTTTAACGTAACCGAGCGGTTACAGCCATGTCAATGTAATAAACCGACGGCAAATGAGAATTTATTCTTTTTGCAGGGAGACCGACAGACTGTTATCTTTCCCGCATGAAATTCTCCGTCGCAGACCAGTCAAACGGCAATACCATTCACGCTTACACCGATGAGAGCGTGGTAGTGAATGGGGTTAGCTTCTCCAGCAGCCTGGTGATCATGGCCGACCGCATTATCCCCGACTGGCGCCCGGACTCCTTCCAATCGCTGTGTGAAGAAGATTTTCAAGCCTTTGTCGAGATGGGCCCCGACCTGATCGTACTGGGCACCGGACCGCGCCAACAGTTTCCCGATCCGCGTCTTTATCGTTCACTGATCGATGCCGGCATCGGAGTTGAAGTCATGACCACCCCGGCCGCCTGCCGTACCTATAACATCTTGACTTCGGAAGGTCGTAAAGTGATCGGCGCCCTGCTGTTCAGTTAGCGCCGCTGAGACGACTCAGCCACCACCCCTCTATTTCGGATCAGGAGTCCTGATGAATCAGATCTTCTTTGAACAACAGCCGGTCACGCCCTCCAAAGTGATCTGTATCGGCAGAAACTACGTTGACCATGCAAAAGAGTTGAACAATGAGGTCCCCACCTCACCGGTCATTTTTATCAAACCCAACTCCGCCATCAGCCAAGAGCTGTATGCCGGTGCCGGTTCACCGCTCCATTACGAAGGTGAAATCGCCCTGCTGATCATGAACGGCGGCATCGCCGGCGTCGGGTTTGGCCTTGACCTGACCAATCGGGAGATCCAGGGTGAGTTGAAAGCCAAGGGCTTGCCGTGGGAACGGGCCAAAGCGTTTGACCGAGCGGTGGTATTCAGTGAGTTTGTCAGCCTCTCCGACCCAATCGAGTCGCTACGCCTGGAGTTGCACATCAACAACCAACTAGTGCAACAAGGGGGTTATGAATTGATGATCTTCAAACCGGATTTTCTCCTGCAGGAGATCGCCCGCAGCTTTACCCTGGAGGATGGCGATATCATCATGACCGGGACCCCGAAAGGGGTCGGTGCCTTTCACCGGGGGGACCGCTTCAAGGCCACCATCCTGGCCGGCGATAAGCCGCTGGTTTCGCGGGAATGGACCGCCCTTTAGCAAGTGATCCTGACATGCCATCTGACGACATAATAGAGCGTTATCCGCTACCGGGTATCCAGGCAATTCTGGAAAAGCTGCCACATATCGAAGCATTGGGACTGAAGACCATTGAGTTGAACCGGGGTTCATGCCTGTTCGAGATTCAATATGCCCCCCACCTGGTGGGCAACCTGGAGACCGGTGTGATCCACGGTGGCGTTATCACTACCCTCATGGACAGCGCTGGCGGCGCGGCCGCTTTTACCGTGGCACCGGCCGGCGCATCGGTCGCCACACTGGACCTGCGCATCGATTACCTAACCCAGGCGGAGCCGGAAAAATCCATTCGCGGTTATGCCGAGTGTTACCGTCAAACCAAGCATGTGGTATTCGTAAAGGGACACGCTTATCACGACTCACCGGATGAACCGATCGCCCATTTTGTCGCCAGCTTCATGGTTGGTTCAGTAGGATTTGCGCCTGATGCACAGCAGTGAAACGCCCCTGTTTGAACAAGTGATGGCACTGAAAGCGGCCGGTGAATTCGCCGCCATCAGTGCCCTGATTCCCTACAGCGCCTTTGTCGGTTTTGAACTGGTCTCGGATGGACAGGGACTGCTCACCATTCTGCGCGGCAAGCCGAGTAATATCGGTAACACCACCATTCCGGCGGTACATGGCGGCGTAGTCGGGGCCATGCTGGAGCACGCCGGGGTGATGCATATCATCCACGAGTGCGACATCCGTCGTTTTCCCAAAATCATCAACATCTCGGTAGACTATCTGCGCCCCTGTATCGGCAACCGGGATACCTTTGCCCGCGGTTACCTGATCAAACAGGGAAAAAGTGTCTCCAACGTTCGGGTCGAGGCTTGGCAGGATGACCCCCAGCGTCCGGTGGCGGCCGCCCATGCCCATTTCATGATGGGATGAGATTTATTGCGCCAGGTCCGCAGGTCGTCACCTGGGGTGGGCACACTTTGTGCCCAGGCGGAAGGTGCGGCGCGGTGTAAAAAAGGTAGGTACAGACTAGGCGCCCATCCTACCAAACGCCGTTACTGATTGTTGTGCAGGCCAATCACCACATCGGCCGATGAGCTCTCGCCCTGTTTGGCCGTATCATTGCGGATCAGCTCCAGCTGTTCCAGATATTGGGGACTGACATCGCCGGTCACATACTGGCCGTCGAAGACCGCCGTATCGAATCGTTTGACCACCGACTTGTCCTCTTTCTTGACCGCCGAGATAAGATCTTCGATATCCTGGAAGATCAACCGGTCAGCACCGATGATCACCTGTACCTCTTCCACGGTACGATTGAAGGCGACCAATTCATGGGCCGACGGCATATCGATACCATACACATTGGGGTGCTTGACCGGCGGCGCGGCTGAGGCGAAATAGACCTTGGCAGCGCCGGCCTCCCGCGCCATCTGCACGATTTGCTGCGAAGTGGTGCCACGAACAATGGAATCATCCACCAACAGCACCCGTTTACCCTTGAACTCGGAATCGATGGCATTCAGTTTCTGCCTGACCGATTTTTTACGCACCTGCTGTCCAGGCATGATGAAGGTACGGCCGATATAACGATTCTTGATAAAACCTTCGGCATACTCCACGCCCAGCGCATTGGCCAAAGCCAGGGCCGCCGTACGGCTGGTATCGGGAATGGGAATGACCACATCGATATCGTGATCGGGCCAGATGCGTTTGATCTTGCCAGCCAGCTTGGTCCCCATGCGGGAGCGTGCCTTGTGGACAAAGATGTTATCGATAATGGAATCGGGTCGGGCAAAATAGACAAATTCGAAAATGCACGGGGTGTGCTCGGTATGGGCGGCACACACGCAGCTATGCAGTTTGCCGTTCATATCGATAAATATCGCCTCGCCGGGGGCCAGGTCGCGGACCCGCTCAAAATCCTGAGAATCCAGCGCCACGCTCTCGGAGGCGATCATGTACTCGGTGCCGTGGTCGGTCTCCCGCTTGCCGAACACAATCGGACGGATTCCGTTGGGATCCCGGAACGCTACCATGCCATAACCGATGATCATGGCCACGGCGGCATAGCCGCCGCGTGAACGTCGATGTACCGCGGCCACCGCTTTGAATACGTCCTTTTCATCGATGCGCAGTTTACCCAAGCTGTGCAATTCATGAGCAAATACATTCAACAGCACTTCCGAATCGGATGAGGTATTGATATGACGCAGATCTTCGCGGTAGAGATCCCCCTTGAGTTCATCGGCGTTGGTCAAATTGCCGTTGTGTGCCAGGGTGATGCCGTAGGGTGAATTGACGTAGAAGGGTTGCGCTTCGGCGGAGGAGGAGCTGCCGGCGGTGGGATAACGGACATGACCGATACCCATATTGCCTTTCAGGTTGATCATGTGTTCGGTCCGGAACACATCGCGAGCCAATCCATTGTCTTTGCGCAGATGGAGTTTCCGGCCATCCATGGTCACGATTCCCGCCGCATCCTGTCCACGGTGCTGTAAAACAAGCAGAGCCTCATAGAGCGCCTGGTTTACCGGGTTATAGCCAAAGATTCCGACAATACCGCACATGATCTATCTACCCTTGAGAGTCGTCATGATCGCTGATCAGCGACCTAAATAAATTTAAACTTCTCGCCAATATCCGCAGGCAGCAACTGTTTCAACCAGACTGCAAGCTCCTGGAAATATCCGATCAATTGTGACTCCTTCCACCAGGGATCGTTTGGAAAAGGGGTTAACCCTGCCAAAAGTACCAGTATCGCTACCAGTATAGCTCCCCGTGCTGCTCCAAACAGAATTCCGATGAGCCGATCTGTACCGCTCAATCCGGTCTTGTCGACCAGCTGTCCCACCAGAAAATTAACCAGCGCCCCAAGCATGAGGGTCGCGATAAAGAGAATCAGAAAGGCGGCGCCCAGACGTACCGAAGGCACGGTAAACCAGTCGAGCTGCAACGCCAACTCACGAAAGAAGGTCCAGGCGACCCAGAAAGCGAGCACCCAGGCGGCCAGTGACAGCGCTTCCCGCACAAAGCCACGGATCAGACTGATCACGGCAGACAGGCCGATGATGCCGAGAATGACGAAATCAATCCAGATCATTCAGCGGGTCACACGGCGGCTGGGTCGAGACGTTAAATTCATAGAGGAATTTTGTCTTTGAAAACGCGCGATTTTATCAGAGGTGCATGGGTATCAGAAGCGATTAATACCCGGATCACTAATGATATGCCGGCCGATCACGGATAGGAAATAACCTTACCTTTTAAATTCAGCGACTTAAGATCTTTATTTAAACTGAGCAACATCTTGTCCGCAAGTTTGCGATCCACTTCCGGACCGACCTTAACCCGAAACAGGGTCTTACCGTCCACCTCTGCCTGCTCCATGAAAGCGGCATATTTCATCTCGCGAATCTGCTGCACCAGTTTTTCCGCATTCTCCCGACTGGAGAAGCTGCCGACCTGTATGACCCAGGCGGTGAGCCCCACTCTCGGTTCCACAGGCGTCGGTTTGGATTCAGCCATACCGCTATCCGCGGGTTGTGGTGAAGACTCGGTCTTGGCGGTGACCGCCGGGGCGGGCGGTGGCTTCAGCGGCACAATCTCCTGACGGTGCGAAGCCGGGGGTACGGAAAGCTTCTCATCTTCGGCCGGCACCACCCGGGAAGAGAAGTCGCGTTCGGGTTTGGGCGGAATATTGGTTTTGTAAATACCGGTTTCAATGACCGGTTCATCTTCCAATAACATCGGCACAAAGATCACCACCAGCGATACCAGTACCGTCGCCCCCACCAAACGTTTTTTCAATCCTTCATCCACGTCGCATACCCTTTGCCGATCCCGAGGTAGGTTCCATTATAGGGATGGATACAGTCACCATTCCAGACCTTGAAACGAATTGTCCGCTTCCCATTATTGATTACCCCTACTCATACCAATGGCAATACACCGCCGACCACATAGAAGGAACCGAATGCGACAATCCGGTCTCCTTCTCCGGCAACCGCTTTGGCGGCGGCAAATGCGGCCGTAGCGCTGTCAAAACAGTACCGATGCGCCTCCGCAATGCCTTGCTCCTGCAAACGCTGCTCCAGTTGCGGCAGAGAAGCGGCACGCGGTGCATCCAGCGCAAACAGATACCAGTCATCGATCCGCGGGGCCATAATCTGTACCACCTGATCGATCTCTTTATCCGCCAGCATGGAGAACAGAGCGATAGTCCGGCCATGACAAAACATGTCCCCCAGATTGGCCGACAACGCCCGAGCCGCCTGGGCGTTATGCGCCACATCCAGCACCACCTGCGGATCGCGACCGATTACCTGATATCGACCGGGCAGTTGGGCCTCTTGTAACCCGATACGCACGGCACGCTGATCCAGTGGCAAGCGATCACGTAATGTCTCCAGTGCCATCAGGACGGCCGAGGCGTTCTGCAATTGGAAATCGCCGCGCATAGTGGGTAACGGCAGGGAGTGGCGCGGATGTGTCGCATACAGCCAATCCCAGCCCTGATCCTGCCGACGCCATTGGTAATCCCGGCCGGCCAGCAGCAGTTGCGCCCCCAGTTGCGCTGCGGTCTGCCGGATCGAGTCCGGCATATCACTGCCTGCGAAGACGACCGGTCGACCGGCGCGCATGACACCGGCCTTTTCCCGACCGATCTCTTCCCGGGTACTACCCAGCCAATCACCATGATCGATATCCACGGTGCTAATTAGGGCGACATCGGCGTCGATGATATTGACCGCATCCAGTCTTCCGCCAAGCCCGACCTCCAGCACCACCACATCCAGCCCGGCAGCGGCAAAAAGATCCAGCGCGGCCAGGGTGCCAAATTCGAAATAGGTTAGCGTGGCATCGCCCCGGGCTTGATCAACCCGCTCAAAGGCGGCACAAATCTGTTCATCGGACACCGGCTCGCCATCTATGACGATACGCTCGTTGTAACGCACCAGATGGGGCGAGGTATAGCAGCCCACCCGATAACTGGCTGACCGCAATATCGCCTCCAGGAAGGCGACACAGGAGCCTTTGCCGTTTGTCCCCGCAACGGTGATTACCGGACACGTCAACGGCTGGGACTGCAGCCGTTGCCAAACGGCGGTAACCCGCTCCAAACCCAGCTCAATCTCTTGGGGGTGCAGCGTATTCTGCCAGTTCAGCCAGTCTTCGAGATTATCAAAACGCATAGGGATATCTGTCTGTAAACGGTTGCGGAGCGGGATGAAATCTGAACCGCCAAACTGTAGCTTGGGATAAGCCTGCGCCCCCAACGGGTGGCATGTGTCTATGCCAGGATGCTGGTGGCGTTCCTCACGCCGATCTACGGTCTTCTCTACTCTTCCGTCCCGACCGCCACCTCGGTGGCTTCGCTCTTGGCCACCGGTTTTGGTTGATGTGTCAGGATACTCAACAGATCAGCCAACTTGTCGCGCATTTCCCGCCGGTCAATGATCATATCCAGTGTACCGTGCTCCAGCAGGAACTCACTGCGCTGAAAGCCTTCCGGCAACGTTTCCCTTACCGTCTGCTCAATCACCCGGGGACCGGCAAAGCCGATCAGGGCATTTGGCTCGGCCACGTTCAGATCACCCAACATGGCAAAACTGGCTGAAACGCCGCCGGTAGTGGGATCGGTCAATACCGAGATATAGGGGATGCCCTGTTCCCGCATCTTGTGCAGCGCCGCGCTGGTCTTGGCCATCTGCATCAGCGAGAACAGCGACTCCTGCATACGGGCACCACCGCTGGCTGCAAAGCAGATAAAGGGGATACGCTGTTCAAGCGCCACATTCACCCCCCGAACGAACTTCTCACCCACCACGGAGCCCATGGATCCCCCCATGAAGCTGAACTCAAAGGCAGCCGACACTACGTCCAACCCCTTCAGGGTGCCCTGCATCACGATCAACGCATCCTTTTCACCCGAGCTCTTCTGCGCCTGGGTGATGCGATCCTTGTACTTTTTGCTGTCCTTGAACTTTAACGGATCGGTCGGCGACAGATCCGCGGCGATCTCACGACCGGACTCCGGATCCAGGAAGGCCGCCAAGCGTTTGCGGGCACCGATCCGATTGTGATGGCCACACTTGGGGCAGACATCCAGGTTGCGCTCCATCTCAGCACGATAGAGGACGGCCCCGCAGCCGGGGCACTTGGTCCACAGCCCCTCTGGCACAGCACGCTTGCTACCGCCTTCCGTACGGATACGGCTCGGCATCAATTTTTCAAACCAACTCATGGTTATATCCCGTTTGTTCTCTTGAATCCTGCCGATCGGTCAGTCGTGCTCGACTCCGCGGCTTTTCAGTTAAATCAGATCAATCGCGTGCCGCATCGAGGAGAGGATCTGGGCGATGGCCGGTGCAATTTCTTCCGGCGTCTCACGTAGCTCTTCCATCCGCTTGACCAACACGCTGCCAACAATCACCGCGTCCGCCACCTGCGCCACCGCCTGCGCCGTATTGGCATCCTTGATGCCAAAGCCGACTCCGACCGGCAGGCGGGTGTGCTTGCGAATCTGGGCAACCTTGGCCGCCACTTCACCTACCGCGAGATTGGCGGCACCGGTAATCCCTTTTACCGACACATAATAGACAAAGCCACTGGCCGTATCACAGATTCGCTGCATGCGATCTTCGGTGGTGGTGGGCGCCATTAAAAATATGGGGTCGATCTCCCTCGGTCGTAGCGATGACAACAGGTCATCGGCTTCCTCCGGTGGCAGGTCCACCGTCAGCACACCATCCACGCCCGCCTCCTCGGCGGCCAGGGCAAAGACTCCATAACCCATCACTTCGATCGGATTCAGATAACCCATCAATACGACCGGTGTCACCGTATCCTGTTCACGAAACTTATGTACCATATCGAGCACATCACGCAGGCTGATCCCGTGTTCCAGGGCGCGCTCACTTGCGCGCTGGATCACCGGCCCATCCGCCATGGGGTCCGAGAACGGCACACCCAACTCGATAACATCGGCCCCCGCCTCCACCATCGCATGCATCAGCGGCACCGTTACCCCCGGCCCCGGATCACCGGCAGTAACAAAGGGGATCAGGGCAACGCGCCCACGCTCGTCCAGTTGCTTGAAACGATCACTGATTCTGCTCATAGCTTTAATCCATCCAGTGCCGCCACGGTATGCATATCTTTATCACCGCGACCAGAGAGATTGACCAAAACGGTCTGCTTGTCATCCATATCACGAGCCAATTTCAGCGCATAGGCGATGGCGTGACTCGACTCCAAGGCGGGAATGATGCCCTCTACCCGGGTCAGGGTATGGAAAGCCGCCAACGCCTCGCTATCGGTAATGGCGACATAGTGCGCCCGCCCTACATCCTTCAGCCAGGCGTGCTCGGGGCCAACCCCCGGGTAATCCAAACCGGCCGAGATGGAATGGGTCTCGATAATCTGTCCATTGGGATCTTCCATCAGATAGGTGCGATTACCATGCAGAATACCGGGGGTGCCGGCACAAAGCGGCGCGGCATGCCGGCCCGAATCGAGTCCGTCACCGGCCGCCTCGACACCGTATATGGAGACCGAGGTATCGTTGAGGAACGGGTAGAACAATCCGATGGCATTGGAGCCACCGCCGACACAGGCCACCAGCGCATCGGGTAGCGCCCCGGTCTGCTGCTGCATCTGGCCCTTGGCTTCGCGTCCGATTACCGCCTGAAAATCCCGTACCATGGCCGGATAGGGGTGGGGACCGGCAACCGTGCCAATGATATAGAATGTATTATCGATATGGGTCACCCAGTCACGCATAGCCTCATTCAAGGCATCCTTGAGCGTTTTGGAGCCGGATGATACCGACTCGACCCGAGCGCCTAGCAGTTTCATGCGATAGACATTGGCTTCCTGGCGGGCAATATCCACCTCGCCCATATAGACCACGCACTCCAACCCCAACCTGGCCGCCACGGTGGCGGTCGCCACGCCATGCTGACCGGCGCCGGTCTCGGCAATGATGCGGGTTTTGCCCATCCGTTTGGCCAACAGCGCCTGCCCGATGGTGTTATTCACCTTGTGTGCACCGGTATGGTTGAGATCCTCACGTTTCAGGTAGATCTGCGCACCGCCGTTTTCCCTACTCAGCCGCTGTGCGTGATAGACCGGTGAGGGGCGTCCCACGTAGTTGGCCAAATCGGCATCCAGTTCAGCCAGGAAGGTCGCATCCTGCATATACTTTTCATAGGCTTCACGCAGCTCTTCCAGCGGTTCCATCAGCGTCTCGGAGACGAACAGCCCCCCATACGGACCAAAATGCCCACGGGTATCCGGCATACTGGTGAAATCAATCGTTTTATCGGTTGGCACGCTCTACTCCTCGCATGAATGCCCTGATTTTCGCTTCATCTTTAATCCCTTTGTTCTGCTCCACGCCACCGCTGACATCGACAGCGTACGGACCGACCTGGCGGATGGCGCTCTCAACATTGTCGGCGGATAAACCACCCGCCAGAATTATCCTGCTGCGCATTGCTTCCGGTATACGCACCCAATCGAAGGTGTTGCCGGTGCCACCCGGCTTGCCCTTCTGGTAGCTATCCAGCAGCAGAGCCGAAGCACTGCTGTACAGGTTTTCCAGATCAAGCAAGTCCACGTCCGGACGCATGCGTACCGCCTTGATATAGGGACGGCCGTAACGGGCACAGGCTTCCGGGGACTCGTCTCCGTGGAATTGCAACAGATCCAGCGGGACCGCTTCCAGCACCGTGACCAACTCATCGGCCGATGCATTCACAAACAGGCCGACGGTCGTCACAAAGGGTGGCAGACTCCGGATAATTTTTGCCGCCTGCGCAACCGTGACCGCGCGGGGACTGGGCGCATAGAACACCAGGCCGATGGCATCCGCGCCCAGCCTGACGGCCGCCAGCGCATCCTCCGTACGTGTAATGCCGCAAATTTTGACCCGGGTTCTCATAGAACGAATAACGATACAGGATAGTGCCTGATTGAGGAAGATTTTACCTGCCATCCGTACAGAAAGCCGCTAAAAAGGTGTCAATTTGTGCTGTTCAGTCTGCACCCACCGCATCCCGTACCAGATCGAATTCTTCGGGATATTCCACATCGACCAAATAGAGTCCTTCCGATGGAGCAGTTACCCCCCCAAGAGTGCGATCTCTGAACTCCAATACCTCCCGGCTCCAGGATTCCGCCTGCTCCCCTTTGCCGATGCTGATCAACACTCCGGCAATATTGCGCACCATGTGGTGTAGAAAGGCGTTGGCCGTCACCTCGATCTGGATCCTCTCATCCTGCCTACTCACCACCAACCGGTCTATCGTTCGGACAGGACTCTTGGCCTGGCAGCCGACCGCACGATAGGAGGAGAAATCATGTGTCCCGATCAGATGCCGGGCAGCCGCCTGCATACGCGACGCATCCAGGGGTTGGTGAATCCAGACCGCCCGGTTTCGCCAGATCGCAGAACGGGTGGAGCGATTGAGAATGAGATAGCGATAACTGCGGCTGGTGGCGGAAAATCGCGCATGAAACGAATCCGGCACCTGGCGGACCCAATTGACATTGACGTCGTCCGGCAGATTCACGTTGGTCCCCAGCAGCCAGCCACGCAGAGAGCGTACCGACGAGGTGTCGAAGTGAATCACCTGCCCCTCGCCATGCACACCGGTATCGGTTCTTCCGGCACAATGCGTACGCACCGGATGGTCCGCCACCTTGCTTAGCGCCGCCTCGATCATCTGTTGAACCGTGCGCACACCGGATTGCTGCAACTGCCACCCGTGAAACGAGGAGCCGTCATACTCGATGCCCATTGCCAAACGCATGCTGTTGCTGCCCTCGGGATAGCGGTTATACAAGAAGGATAATTTGGTGCGGTATCTTACTCGAAAAAGCCTTATTCGGCCCGTACCGTTTCCGGGCCCATTAACAGGCCCGAATAAGAGTGCCGGTTAGTATTCCGCAGCCATAATGAAAGAAGGCGCACCAGGGTGCGCCTTCTTTTTCCCGACATCGAATAGATCAGGAGAGCTGATCCAACAGCTTTTGCGCCTCCGCCTGCTGCCCTTCATTACCCTCGCTCAACACCTCTTCGAGGATACTTTTGGCGCCTTCCGCGTCATCCATATCCACATAAGCGCGGGCCAGATCCAGCTTGGTGTTGATCTCGTCGGTCAAATCGCCCTCTTCTTCCAGCTGGATATCGGTCCCATCCTCCTGGTCCAGGTCATCCAGGGAGAACGACTCGTCCAGTTCCAGCGGTTTATCGGCATCCTCTTCACCCAGCTCGAGTGAATCGTACATCTGTGAATCGGTCCCTTCCAGCGACAGCGAGTCGCTGAAATCAAGCACCGTATCCTCAAGCTGTTCGGCCTCGGATTCGGCATCCGACTTCAAATCCTCCATCTCGGCGCTCTCCAGCGGATCCTCAATGGAGAAGGCACTCTCTTCATCCAACAATCCTTCGGTGTCCAGATCACTGAGGGTGAGATCGGTGTCGGCCGTATCCTCGTCCACGCCATCGCCCGTCACCAGCGTCAGGTCCGTATCGGCATCCAGCGCGAGATCCTCTCCCTCGTCAAGCGAGAGCATCTCAACCTCGTCATCAGCCACACTGGCCGGTGCATCGGCGCCTTCAGGCTCAAATCCCAAATCGGTACTGATCTCATCCAGATTGGCCTTGAGCAACTCGCTATCCAGCGCCAGATCATCCAGATCGTCCAGCCCGGAGAATTCAGAGTTATCCCCCATATCCAGAGCACTGACCGACTCCAGCTCCTCCGTGGCATCCTGGTCGATCAGGTCGACAGTGCTAGAAGCTTCATCCAGATCGAGTCCATTATCCAAACCCAGCTCGCTTTCCAACGAGGCTAACTCGTCATCATCCAGCTCAGACTCACTGGACTGTCCACCACCGGCGAACAGGGCGTGACCCGCGGCCAACTGCGCACCCATGGTGACCACTTTTTCCCAAGCTGCCGGATCTTTCCGATCCAGACCTTCGGCAGAAGCGTTTTCCGCCAGCGTGACGAAGGCATCCTTATCCTTTGTCGCATAGAGAATTTCAAATAATTTGTGCTTCAGTTCGCTCCGCTCTGGCGATTTATCGATCGCCTGGCGAATCAGTTCCTCCGCCTGTTGATACCGACCGTAGGCGATGTAGACATCGGCCTCCGCCAGCGGATCCACTTCACCGGTTTCATCCTGCAGGGCATCGATATCGCTTGGGGAGAAATCGCTCAGGAACGAAGTCTCTTCCGTGGGATGGGTAACCGGCTCTTGGCTGGCATCATCCATCACCTGCTCGGAATCACCCTCGTCGATCGTGCTGATCAGGATGCTCTCCTGGAAATCCGCGCTACTGGAACGACGGCGGCTGATCGCAACCCACAGCAGTGCCAGCAGCACCACAATACCGGCCACCGCCACACCCAGCATGGTGGTGTCACCGGTAATCATATCCAGCAACCCTTCTTCCTTCGCAGGTGCCGGCGCCGGTTTGGCGGCGGGTTCGGGTTTCGGCTCGACTGCGGCAGGTGCCGATTCCGGCTGGGCAGCCATTTCCGGTTTGGCCGCCTCCTCTTCCATAACCGGAGACGCCTCATCCTCCGCCACAACCGGTGCGGTCTCCTGCTGGGCAGCCGGTTCACTGGTCTCCGGCTCCATCATCGCCGGCTTTTCGGCTTCTGGCGTCTCACCCTCGGCAGGTGTTGCCATGCCCTCGGACCCGGCCATAACCGGTGATTCTTCGCCCGCTGCTTCCCCACCCTCGGCTATGACCGGCGCTTCGCCTGCCGTGTCCGGGGTTTCGGCTACGCCCGCCTGCAACCGGGACAGTTGCTCGCTCTTCAAGCTGAGAAGGCGCTGCAGATCTTCCAGTTGGGATTCGAGATCCTCAACCCGCGAACGGACTGTCTCCGCCTCCTGCAAGGCCGCCTCTTTGGCCTCCTGTGACGCCATCAGCTCTTGTTTCAGTTGTTCAACAGCCTCTCCCTCGCTGGTCCCTTCACTGGGACCGGCTGCCCCTTCACCGCTGGGACGGGCGGAGGCAATCTTCAGCTCCGCCGCGGGCTCTTCAGCCGGGGTTTCGGCCGGCTGACTCGTCATCGGTTGGCTGGCTGTTCCTTCGTCTGCGGTCATTTCAGACGGCTTGCTGTCGGCCTGCCACTCTTGTAACTGCTCGCGGTAGGCAAGCGTCGCTTCACGACGAGACAACTCCTGCACTTCATCCGCCTTCGGAATGCGCAGGATCTGGCCGACCTTGAGGTTATTGATATTCTGATTGATGAACGCCTGTGGATTGGCCCGCTGCAGCGCAATCATCATCTGTTCCATGCTGGCGCCTTCGGTCCTGACCTGCTTGGCAATTCCCCACAGGGTATCATTGCGCTGGGTTGGACCGTATTCACCGACCTGGCTTCCCGCGCTTCGCATCCCTTCGGCAGGCATGGTTGAACGCGCGGCGGGGGGGGTGGAGCGGGGAGCCGGAGCGGCTGCCTGGCGGCTGGGCGCGCGCTGCATGGGCGCCTGCTGTACCGGGGCGGGGCGCCGTCCCAGGGTAACAGGCGGGTCCAACAGCACTGTGTACTCGCGTAACAACTTGCCTTTCGGCCAGTTCACTTCTATCAGGAAATTCAGGAAGGGTTCACGAATCGGATCACGACTGGAGACACGGATAACGGGCTTGCCATTCGCGTCCTGCTCGGCCTTGAAACGGAGCTTGCTGAGGATAAACGGGCGCTCGATCCCGGAACGGCGAAACGCATCCGGCGTGGCCAGGGTCACCTTGATATCAGCAATTTCATCCTGATCCACCGATAACAGATCGATCTCCGCATCGAAGTACTGATTCAATGCAGAGTTAAGATGGATACTCCCCAGACCTACCGCATAGGCGCTGAGCGGTGATATCCCCATTACCAAGGCCATAGCCAAGGATAATTTACGAACCATGTCTCCCCCTTCCATACCCGCTTTCCTTAATTGTCAGATAGGAAAATCCGGTAAATACCCACAACATAGAATGGACTTAATATTTGTTGCCTAACTATAGCTTACAAATAGTCTTTTTCCAAAATTTCAGCAATCTGAATAGTGTTAAGTGCCGCACCCTTTCTCACATTATCTGACACAATCCACAAATTGAGCCCTCGATGATGGGAAATATCCTCCCTAATCCGCCCAACAAAGACCCCATCCTGGCCGGCAGATTCGGTGACTGGCGTGGGATATCCGCCCTCGATCGGCTCATCCACCAACACGATACCCGGTGCATTGCTCAAAATTTCCCGCGCCTGGTCCGCACCGATCTTCTCCCTGGTCTCGATATGCACCGCTTCCGAATGGCCAAAAAATACCGGCACACGAACCGCCGTGGGATTAATCTGCAGGGCATCGTCACCAAGAATCTTGCGGGTCTCCCACACCATCTTCATCTCTTCCCGGGTATAGCCGTTGTCCATAAACTGGTCAATCTGCGGCAATACGTTGAAGGCGATCTGTTTGGGGAAAACATGTGGCTTGATGGACTGCCCATTGAGCAACCTGGCCGTCTGGCCCGCCAGCTCTTCGATCGCCCGGTGTCCTGCACCGGAAACGGATTGGTAGGTACAGACGTTAATGCGCTCGATCCCCACCGCCCGATGAATCGGCTTCAGGGCCACCATTAACTGGATTGTAGAACAGTTGGGGTTGGCGATGATGCCACGTTTCCGGTAATCGGTAATCCGCTCCGGGTTTACCTCCGGAACCACCAAGGGAATTTCCGGGTCATAGCGGAATTGGGAAGTATTATCGATACAGACCGCACCTGCCTCCACCGCTTTCGGTACATACTCGGCCGAAACGGCCGCTCCAGCCGAAAACAGGGCAATCTGCACCTTGGAAAAATCAAACTCTGCCAGATCCTGTACTGACAGGTGCTTCTCGCCATAGGCAACACGTTTGCCGACCGAGCGCTGACTGGCTAGGGCGTACAGCTTGCCGACAGGAAACTGGCGCTCTGCCAGAATCGCCAGCATCGCCTCTCCCACAGCCCCGGTCGCACCCACTACTGCGATATCCACTTTTTTATCCGTCATTAACCCTCACCCATACAAAAAAAGGAGCTGACCCAGCCGCCTATCATGCCGCTGGGCCAACTCCCGGTCTGTCGTTTTACGTTAGATCAGTCCTGGAGCAGGATGCGCAACATACGACGCAGCGGTTCCGCCGCCCCCCAGAGTAACTGATCACCGACGGTAAATGCCGAGAGGTAATCCTCACCCATGGCCAATTTGCGCAGACGGCCGACGGGTACGCTCAGGGTCCCGGTCGCCACCGTCGGCGTCAACTCCTGAACGGTACGTTCCCGATCATTCGGTATCACTTTGACCCAGTCGTTGGCCTCCGCCAACATACCCTCGATCTCATCCATCGGCAGATTCCGCTTCAGCTTGATGGTCAGGGCCTGACTGTGGCAGCGCATGGCGCCGATACGCACACAGAGTCCGTCAATCGGTATCGGGTTCGCCTCACGTCCCAGGATCTTGTTGGTCTCGGCGCCACCCTTCCACTCTTCCCGGCTCTGGCCGTTGGGCAGCTGGGTATCGATCCAGGGGATCAGACTGCCGGCCAGCGGTACCCCGAAGTTGTCGGTGGGAAACGCCTCGCTACGCATGGCGGCCGCCACCTCCCGATCGATATCCAGGATAGCGGAAGCCGGATCGGCCAACAGCCCCTCAACCGAGGCGTGCGCTGCGCCCATCTGACTCAACAACTCGCGCATGTTCTTGGCGCCGGCGCCGGAGGCCGCCTGATAGGTCATGGCGGTTGCCCACTCAATCTGGTCGGCGTTGAACAGGCCACCCAGGGCCATCAGCATCAGGCTAACGGTGCAGTTGCCGCCGATGTAGTCCTTAACCCCCCTGGCCAGTCCGTCCTTGATCACCTGGCGGTTGACCGGGTCCAGGACGATGATGCTGTCATCGTTCATGCGCAGTGCCGAGGCGGCGTCTATCCAGTAGCCGCTCCACCCCGCCTGACGCAGCTGCGGGTAGATTTCCTTGGTGTAGTCGCCGCCCTGGCAAGAAACGATGGCATCCATCGCCTTCAGTTCATCAATACGGGTGGCATCCTTGAGTGCGGGTATCGGCTTGCCGATGTCGGGGCCATCCTGCCCCACTTGCGAAGTGGTAAAGAAGACCGGCTCCTCGATCAGATCGAAGTCTTTCTCTGCAAGCATCCGCTCCATCAGGACCGAGCCCACCATGCCACGCCAACCGACAAAACCTACCCGTTTCATTGCTTTCACCTGTATAAATACAAAAAATTCTAATCAAACCGTACGCCTGCCCGCTTTGGGAAGGGGCCAGAGTCCGGCCGCAATAAGCAGTGGGCAAGACCTACCGCCGGTGCGGCCAGACTCCGACCCCCTAGCGTAATCCAGCCCGGCTTATAGTATAAATCTCTCGCCAAGACGCCAAGCTCGCTAAGAAAACAAAACCTGCATCCTTCATGTAACATCAGACCCTGGTAAATGTCATGGCCTGAGGTCCACGCCAATTCCCCGGATTTTTATGCTTTGCGAACTTTGCGCCTTTGCGAGAACAATCGAGCGCGACTTACCTGGCCCGCAATGCGGCCACCACCGCGTCGCCCATCGCCTCGGTGCCCACTTTCTGAGTGCCCTCGGAGTAGATATCCGGGGTGCGCAAACCCTGATCCAGGGTTTTGTTCACCGCCCGTTCTACCCGGTCTGCCATGGCATCCTCATCCAGCGAGTAACGCAACATCATAGCCACAGAGAGAATGGTGGCCAGCGGATTGGCCACGCCCTGACCGGCGATATCCGGTGCGGAACCGTGGATCGGCTCATACATACCCTTGCCGTTCTCATCCAGCGAGGCGGACGGTAGCATACCGATAGAACCGGTCAGCATGGAAGCACAATCGGAGAGAATATCGCCAAACATATTGGTGGTAACCATGACGTCGAACTGCTTCGGCGCGCGTACCAGTTGCATGGCCGCGTTATCCACGTACATGTGGGAGAGTTCGACCTGCGGATAGTCTGCACCGACCTTGATCGCCACGTCGCGCCACATCTCGGTACACTCCAGTACATTGGCTTTGTCCACCGAACAGACCCGCTTATTGCGTTTCATGGCGATATCCATGGCCACGCGGACAATGCGATCCACCTCGGATTCGCGATAAATCAGGGTATTGAACCCCTCCTTCTCACCGTTCTCCAGCTCGCGTACGCCGCGCGGCTGACCGAAGTAAATGCCACCGGTCAACTCGCGTACGATCATGATATCGAGACCCGACACCACTTCCGGACGTAAGGTAGAGGCATCCGCCAATTGCGGATAGAGAATGGCGGGACGCAGATTGGCGAACAGTCCCAGCTCCTTACGAATACCGAGCAGACCCTTCTCCGGGCGCACTGAGATATCCAGCGGCTCCCACTTGGGACCACCCACGGCGCCCAACAGTACCGCATCGGCTTCCTTGGCCAGATTTAGCGTCGCCTCAGGCAGCGGATGGCCCGCCGCATCGTAGGCGGTACCGCCGATCAGCGCTTCATCCATCTCGATATCCAGCCCGTAATCGTCGCGCAGGCATGCCAGCACCTTAACCGCCTCGGTGACAATCTCCTGACCGATCCCATCACCCGGCAGTACCAGAATATTTTTACTCATGTTGTTATTAACCTATGTCTATGGTTCAACGATGCCGACAATCATTCGGCATCAAACTTCTCGCGTATCAGGCATCACCGAAGATCCACGGCGCCTTGGTCCGACGCTGCTGTTCAAAGGCGGCGATCTCGTCGCTATGGCGCAGGGTCAGACCGATATCGTCCAGCCCTTCCAGCAGACACTGCTTACGGAACTCATCCACTTCAAAGCCGATCACTTCACCATCCGAATGCGTCAGCGTCTGGGCCTGCAGGTCCACAGCGATCTGCAGTGCCTCATACCCGGTCGCCCTGGCAAACAGGCTATCTATCTGCGCGCCGCTGAGACGGATCGGCAGGATACCGTTCTTGAAGCAGTTGTTGAAAAAGATATCGGCAAAACTGGGCGCCAGGATCACCTTGAAGCCAAAATCGGCCAACGCCCAGGGGGCGTGTTCACGGGAGGAACCGCAACCGAAGTTATCCCGGGCCAGCAACAGCTGGGCACCGGCATAACGGGCGTCGTTGAGTACAAACGACTCGTTCAACGGCCGGTTGCTGCAGTCCATATCAGGCTCACCGTGATCCAGGTAACGCCATTCATCGAACAGATAGGGGCCAAAACCGGTACGTTTGATCGACTTCAGGAACTGTTTCGGAATAATGGCATCGGTATCCACATTGGAGCGATCCAACGGAGCCACCACACCGGTAAATGTCTTAAAAGCTTCCATCAGAGCCCCCTCACATCAACAAAATGACCCATTACGGCCGCCGCCGCGGCCATAGCCGGACTCACCAGATGGGTACGTCCACCCTGTCCCTGGCGCCCCTCGAAATTGCGGTTCGAGGTGGAGGCGCAGCGCTCGCCCGGTTTGAGCCGGTCCGCATTCATCGCCAGGCACATGGAACAGCCGGGTTCACGCCACTCGAAACCGGCCTCAATGAAGATTTTGTCCAGGCCTTCCGCCTCAGCCTGCTGCTTGACCAGACCGGTACCCGGCACCACCAGTGCCTGCACGATATTGGGCGCCACCTTGCGGCCCTTCGCCACTTCGGCGGCCGCTCGCAGATCCTCGATCCGGCCATTGGTGCAGGAACCGATAAATACATGATCCGGTCGAATTTCCACCAGCGGCGTGCCCGCTTCCAGTCCCATATACTGCAGGGCGCGACGCATGCCTTCCGCCTTGGTCGGATCTTTCTCTTGATCCGGGTCGGGCACGATACCGTCTACCGGCAGCACCATCTCGGGCGATGTGCCCCAGGTCACCTGGGGCTGGATTTCAGCGGCATCGATACGCACCACGGCATCATATTCGGCCCCGGCATCGGTGTGCAGGTCGCGCCAAGCCGCTTCGGCCTGATCCCACTGTGCACCCTTGGGTGCAAAGGGGCGCCCTTTTAGGTAGTTAATGGTGGTGTCATCCACCGCCACCAATCCGGCCCGTGCACCCGCCTCGATCGCCATGTTACAAACGGTCAAACGGCCTTCCATGCTCAGGGCGCGAATCGCTTCCCCACCGAACTCAATCACGTAACCGGTACCGCCGGCGGTTCCCAGGACACCGATAATCTTCAGCACGATATCCTTGGCGGTCACGCCGGGACCCACCTGGCCGTCAACGCTGACCAGCATGGATTTGGATTTCTTCTGAATCAGGGTCTGAGTAGCCAGTACATGCTCCACCTCAGAGGTACCGATACCAAATGCCAAAGCGCCAAAGGCACCGTGGGTGGCCGTGTGGGAGTCGCCGCAGACGACCGTCATACCGGGTAAGATCAGCGCCTGCTCGGCACCCATCACGTGCACGACACCCTGGCGCACATCGGACATGCCGAATTCGGTAATGCCGAACTCTTCGCAGTTGCGGTCCAGCGTCTCCACCTGTAGACGGGCGATCGGGTCATCGATACCGTTGGCCCGGCCTAGGGTCGGCACATTGTGATCCGGAGTCGCAATGGTGGCGCTTGTGCGCCAAGGTTTACGCCCGGAGATCCGCAGCCCCTCAAAAGCCTGGGGTGATGTCACCTCGTGCACCAATTGCCTATCTATATATAAGAGCGTGGTGCCGTCCTCGTCGGTCCGTACCACATGCTCTTGCCAAATCTTGTCGTAGAGTGTTTTTGCGCTCATCGTTCTGCCACCTAATGAATGGAGCTGAAAGCATAAACCCCGATCAAATATAAAACAAATTCATCTTTTTTATGTTTATAATTCTTTATAGGAATATAATATGCTGCCGGCCGGAGCCGGTATGCATTCCCACGCAGAGCGTGGGAACGAGAAAAGCACTGAGACCGGCAGGTTGGTTTAGCGGCGCACGGGCACTGCGCACCCAGGCGAGTGAATCGGACACATCTACAGGAATTTGCATGGAAATTAGCTCACTGAAGGCTTTCCTGGCAGTGGCGGAGAGCGCCTCTTTCTCCCTGGCCGCCGAACAGTTGCACCTGACTCAACCTGCCGTGAGCAAGCGTGTCGCATCGCTGGAAGAGGAGTTAAACACACGCCTGTTCGATCGCATCAGTCGCAAGATCAGTCTCACCGAGGCGGGCAGACAGTTGCTGCCCCGGGCTCGTCAAATGCTCTATGAGCTGGAGGATATCCGTCGCAGCATTTCCAACCTGACCGGCGAAGTGAGCGGCAAGTTAACCATGGGAACCAGCCACCATATCGGTCTACGACGATTACCACCGGCACTCAAACGTTATAGCCGACGCTATCCGGAAGTCCAGCTGGATATCCGCTTTATGGATTCGGAGACCGCCTGCAGCGCGGTGTTGCAGGGCGACCTGGAGCTAGCCATCGTCACCCTTCCCACTGAACCGATCGCCAACCTGACGACCCGCCCTATCTGGCATGATCCGTTACGCTTTGTCGTCTCGGCCGAACACCCGCTGGCCCGTCGTCGTCGGGTCTCCCTGGTCGATCTGATCGAGCATCAAGCCGTACTGGTAGCAAAAGGCACCTATACCCAGCGGATATTGGAGCAAGCCCTGCAACCGCTGGGGCTCGACCTGAAGATCGGCATGGCCACCAACTATTTTGAGACGCTGAAGATGATGGTTTCCATCGGCCTCGGCTGGAGCCTACTGCCGGAAACCATGACCCACGATCCGGAATTGAAGGTACTGGATATTTCTGAACTGCAACTGAGCCGAACCCTGGGAGCGGTCACCCACACCAATCGCTCGCTCTCCAACGCCGCACAGGCCATGGTGGATGCCTGCCTGGAAGATGCTGTCTTACCCGGGGATAGAGCACGGTAAACCATGCCCTCAGCCAACCGTCGTAGGGACAGACCCTCGTGCCGGCCATACGCCTCAACGACCAAGACATCGCAAAGGTCTGAGGGTCACCCCGCCGGACTGTTCTTGGTGCACCAGACCGCGGCTTCAAGACGGGTTCGCAGGTTCAGCTTCTTCAGTAAGTGTTTGACGTGTACTTTGATAGTGCCCTCGGCAATATCCAGCTCCCGGGCGATCTGCTTATTACTCATGCCGGTGGCGATCAGGTCGAGGATCTCCTCCTCGCGGTTGGTCAAGCCGGCTTCATTAGGTGTTTTGGGGCGCCCATCCTCACGTAACGCCCTGGCCAGCAACTCTGTCAGGCTGTCGGTAATCGCCAGACGGCCGGAGGCGGCAATCTGAATATGTTCCAACACGCTTTCCGGCTCCATATCTTTCAACAGATAACCATCTGCTCCCAGGCGCAGGGCGGCGGTGACGTCACTCTCGTTATTGGAGACGGTCAGCATCACCACATAGCTTTCCAGATCGGTTTGCTTTAGCGCCTTAAGGGTTTCCAATCCATCTATCCCTTTCATATTGAGATCGAGCAGGATCAATTCCGGCTTCAATTCTAGCGCCTTCGTCAATCCCTCCTCTCCCGATGAAGCCTCTGCCACCAGTTGCAATTCGGCATCCATGCCAATCAGGTCCGCCAGCCCTTTCCTAAATAACGGATGGTCATCAATGATCAGGATTGAAATCGGTTTTGTTTTACTCATAACTCTATGGAATCCACCTTTTCGTCGATCTCACCATGCCCCATCGTCTCTTGCCCCCGCTTATGCGCAGCGAATTCAAATACCACCTGGGTGCCACTCTCCGGTAGGGTTTCAACAGTCAGCGAGCCACCCAGGCTTCTAACCCGTTCATCCATAATGGCAAGTCCGTAGTGGCGCGCCCGCTCCGGTGAGGCGGGAATACCGCATCCGTCATCCTGTACGCATACCCGTATCGGTTCATCTTCACCACCACTCAAGATAACCCGTGCGGACTTTGCCCCGGAATGGCGAATCACATTTGACAGGGCTTCACGGATCACTTGCAGAACATGAATCTCTTCGTTTTCGCTGAGCTGCAGACCGTGCAAATCGAATTCCAATTGGATATCGATCTCACTGCGCCCACGAAACTCATTGACCGTATCTTCCAGTGCCTGCAGCAGACCTCTGCCATCCACTTTGAGACGGAAGGTAGTCAACAACTCCCTGAGTTGGCGATAGGCGCTACTGAGTCCTTCGCGAATCTCTTGCACCACATTCTGGATAGTCTCCTCATCGCGTGACTGCTTCAGTGCCATGTCCAGGCGGCTGACCTGAATTTTCAGGTAAGAGAGCGACTGGGCCAGCGAGTCATGCAACTCACGAGCGATAACACCGCGTTCCTCATATAGTGCCAAACGTCGATTGTAGGTGGTGCGATAGGCCACACTGATGGCCGCACCGATATGGTCCGCCACCGCCTCCAGCAACTGCTTTTGCCACACCTTGAGCAGGGTGCCCTCCGGGATAGCGATAAATAGAATACCATGTTGCTCATCCTGATCCCGTATCGGTATCGACAATACCCGGCGTACCGAATGGTCTGACTCTTGCCACTCCTTAATCTGCGTACCCTGCTGATTCATGCAGGATAGACACTCTTCCTGATTGCAGACCGTCGTGCCGGCGAAATTGCTGGAAGCCAGGGTAAACACTTCATCCCCCATCGATTTTGCCAAACAGATATTACCCGGACCGAAACCGACCACCTTCTCGATATCTTTCAGTAACTCCTCGTACATCTTGGGCGCGATATGGGTATCACTGAGGCGGCGGGTAGTCTTATAGAGCAGCTCCAGCGACCGGTTGCTGCGTTCCAGGTCAGCCGTCTTTTCCCGTACTCGATCTTCCAGATCGGCATACATTTTGGATAGGTCGTCCGCCATGCCGTTAAAGGCACTGCCCAACTGCCCCAATTCATCATTTTGTTGATGTTTGACGCGGACGGAAAAATCGCCCCGTCGTGCATGCTGGGCGAAGCGCAATAGATCCCGTAGCGGCGGCAATACCACCGCCTGCACCAGGTACATGGTGTAGAACACCATACCCAGAGTAAGAAACATGGAATTGATCTGAATAACGCGTAGCCAGCGTATTTTCGACTCTGCCCCCTCTTCCAACAGTCTGACCAAGTGGTCGATGTCCGCCACAAATCGATCGACGATCGAAACATACCGCTCCCGAATATTCTTCTGGGTGGCAATCCAAAGCTGGCGGTCATCGGCATTGGCGGGGGCGTACGCATGACCCTGAGGTGCCACCATACTGACATAGACCGTCAGCACCGGCTTGATCTTCTTATGCCACTGCTGATTGATGCGGTTGTAAGCTTTTCGCAGCGGATGGTCTGGGGCATCCGGCAACACCGTCGTCAGCCGCGGGCTGACCAGCCGCTGCTCAAACTCATCAACCAGCTGATCGGTCAGTTTCCAGTAGTTTTCGGCATCGATGTCCGATTGATAGACCAGACGCGTGGCGATGCGGTAGGACTGCATGCGCAGCGTGCCGGCCTGGTTGATGGCGGCAGCATGTCCCTGGGTCATCTCTTCAATAATGATGGAACCCAGCATGGTCAGAAAACCAAGCAGGAAGATGATAGCCATGGAGATACCCATGCGCAGGACAATCGAATTTTTAAACTGCTGAGCCATGGACCGATATTATCTTCTCCAGCGGACAGCACCAAGGTCTTTAGCAGTACCACCTTAAATTTTAAACGGTTAATCGAGCACTACGCCCCGCACCTCGTTTAAATATTTTACCCTTTACTTTCATAGACTTTCTCCATCTACCCCTTCTACCTCTTTAGTGGTATTCCGAGCCGCTTCAGCCAATTTAACCCCACTTCCACAACCGTTATATAGGTATAGACTTCGCCCCACATTCCTCATGAGTGGGCTGTTTCTTCTCAATAATTTGTAATCACAGGTATTGAAAAACATGGCTAGTCAGCAAAGAAAAGCAATATCCGTGCTGAGCATGAATACCATCGCCTTTACTGCTTGTTTCGCGGTCTGGGTGATGTTCTCCATCATCGGCATCCCCATCAAACAACTACTCACCCTGAACGACACGCAGTTCGGTCTGCTGATTGCCACACCCATTCTGACCGGTTCCCTGGTCCGCCTGCCGGTCGGTATGCTGACCGACAAGTTCGGCGGACGTATCGTCTACTTCGTACTGATGTGCGCCATGCTGATCCCGCTCTGGTTTATCGGCAGCGCCACCCGATATTGGCAGTTCCTGGTTCTGGGTCTGTTTGTCGGTATCGCCGGCGCCTCCTTCTCTGTCGGTATCGCTTACACCGCTCGCTGGTTTCCCAAGGAGAAGCAGGGCTTTGCCATGGGTATCTTCGGTGCCGGTAACGCCGGGGCCGCACTGACCAAGTTCGTCGCCCCCACGCTGGTGGTCTCCTACGGCTGGACCATGGTGCCCAAGGTCTACGCCGTCGCCATGGCGGTGGTGGTAATCCTGTTCTGGATGTTCACCTATGAAGATCCCGATCATAAGGTGTGCAAAAGTATTACCGTCAAGGAACAGCTCCAAGCATTAAAGGATCCCCGGGTATGGAAATACTGCCAGTACTATTCGCTGGTATTCGGCGGTTTTGTCGGCCTCTCCTTGTGGATGACCAAATACTATATCAGCGAGTATGGCTTCGACCTGACCCATGCCGCCCTGCTGGCCGCTGTGTTCGTTCTACCCTCCGGTGTTATCCGCGCCCTCGGCGGCTGGTTCTCCGACAAATACGGTGCCTACAAGGTGACCTGGTGGGTCATGTGGATCTCCTGGATCTGCCTGTTCATGATGTCCTACCCACAGACCATACTCACCATCAAAACCATTAACGGTCCGCTCACTATCGACCTGGGCCACAACGTCTGGTTCTTTACCACCCTGTTGTTCATTGTCGGTATCGCCTGGGGCTTCGGTAAGGCATCCGTATTCAAGTTCCTGTCGGACGAGTATCCCGACAACATCGGTGTGGTCTCCGGTATCGTCGGCCTGGCCGGCGGCATGGGCGGCTTCCTGCTGCCGATCATGTTCGGCGCCATGAAAGATCTCACCGGCATCAATTCCACCGTGTTCATGCTGCTCTACGGCGCCACCTGCGTCTCTCTGATCTGGATGCACTACACCTTCGCCAAGGAGCATCAGGAACAGGATATGGAGATCGCCAAAGAACATGCGGTAGACGAGTACGTACGTTCCCACGAAAACCCCGAAGAGTACGCCGCCGCCAAGGCTGCCGTGGAACAGGCTCACCTGCTGGAAGAGCTGATCGCCAAGTACACCGAATCGAAACAGAAGGCAAAGCTGGAGGCTAATGACATTCGTCTGGATCAGCTGAAGGCGGCCGCCGTGGACACCCTTGAGTAACACCCAAAGCACTAAAAGATAACGATTAAGTAGTAACAATCTTATTAAGAGAGGCAATTATGTCTGATTTACAAAAATGGGATGTGGAAGACACCCAATTCTGGGAGTCAGAGGGCAAGCGGATCGCCAACCGCAACCTCTGGATCTCAATCCCCAGCCTGCTGTGCGGCTTCGCCGTCTGGCTCTACTGGGGTATCATCACCGTACAGATGCTCAACCTGGGCTTCCCGTTCGCCAAATCCGAACTGTTCACCCTGGCGGCCATCGCCGGTCTGACCGGTGCCACGCTACGTATCCCCAGCAGCTTCTTCATCCGTATCGCAGGTGGCCGTAACACCATCTTCTTCACCACCGCACTGCTGATGCTGCCGGCTATCGGTGCCGGTATCGCCCTGCAGGACAAGACTACCCCGCTGTGGGTATTCCAAGGCCTGGCCTTCCTGTCCGGCTTCGGTGGTGGCAACTTCGCCTCTTCCATGTCCAACATCAGCTTCTTCTTTCCCAAACGCCAGCAGGGTCTGGCACTGGGTCTGAACGCGGGTCTGGGCAACGCCGGTGTGACCACCATGCAGATCCTGGTTCCGCTGGTGATGACCTTCGGCATCTTCGGTGGTGAGCCGATGATCCTGGAGAACACCTCCGGGACCCTGATCGGCAAGATTCCGGCCGGCACCGAGAGCTACATCCACAACGCCGGCTATGTCTGGTTGCTGCTGTTGATCCCACTGGCGTTTGCCGGCTGGTTCGGTATGAATAACATCCGTACCGATGATGTTTCACCCCACATTGGCTCCCCCTTTGGCGCCATGACCAAGATCACCGGTATGTTGCTGATCGGCTTCATTACCGCCGCCGTCGGTCTCTACATCATCCTGCCGGCACCCACCGGTCTGGGCGCACCCGGCTGGGCCAAGTGGCCAGTCATTGCCGGCATCCTGTTCGGCACTGTCATGTTGATGAAGCTGATCCCCGGCGACATCAAGCCGAACCTGCAGCGTCAGTTCAAAATCTTCAGCAACAAACACACCTGGATCATGAGCGTCATCTACACCATGACCTTCGGCAGCTTCATCGGTTACTCAGCCGGTTTCGCCCTGGCCATCAAGGTGGTATTCGGTTACCAGCACCTGTTGGTCGACGGTGTGCTGACCCACAACACCGCCAACGCCAATGGCCCTTCGGCCCTGATGTACGCCTGGATGGGCCCCTTCATCGGCGCCCTAATCCGTCCGGTCGGCGGCTGGATTGCGGATAAGGTCGGTGGCGCCAAGGTGACCCAGTTGGTCTCTATCGTCATGATCGGTAGCGCGCTGGGCGTGGCTTACTTCCTCAAGGCCGCTTATGCGTCCGCTACCCCGGAAGAGTTTTTCGTACCCTTCCTGATCCTGTTCCTGGTGCTGTTCGCGGCTACCGGTATCGGTAACGGCTCCACCTTCCGCACCATCGCCATGGTGTTTAACAAAGAGCAGGCGGGCCCCGCTCTGGGCTGGACTTCCGCCGTTGCCGCTTACGGCGCATTCATTATTCCGAAGGTGTTCGGTGAGCAGATCAAACTGGCCACCCCGGAATACGCCCTGTACGGCTTCGCCATCTTCTATCTGGTTTGTCTGATCCTCAACTGGTGGTACTACCTCGGCCCGAAGCGTGAGTACGACAATCCATAAGCATTCAGGCTGATCATCTGAGTTAAAAGGGTCTGGAGCAGGCCCACCATCCACACGTGCTTAGCTCATGCGGATACTTACCCCCCAATCCGGGCCTGCTCCAACTTAACACTGTTTTAGTAATTAGCACGTTGATGCAACATGCTTAAAGGAGATACACAATGAGCCACTTTCTTGACCGCCTGAGGTTTTTCAAGAAGGTCCAGGGGACCTTCTCCAAGGGCCACGGTATAGTGACTAACGAAGATCGCCAGTGGGAGGATACCTATCGTAACCGCTGGCGCCATGACAAGGTGGTCCGTTCCACCCATGGCGTGAACTGTACCGGTGGATGTTCTTGGAAAATCTATGTCAAGAATGGTCTGGTTGCCTACGAAATGCAGCAGACCGATTATCCGGAAACCCGTCCCGATCTGCCCAACCACGAGCCTCGTGGCTGCCAGCGCGGCGCCTCTTTCTCCTGGTATCTGTATAGCCCGCACCGGATCAAGTATCCGCTGGTACGCGGCCGTCTGATCGATCTCTACCGTACCGAGCGCAAAAGTGGCAAGGACCCGGTAGAAGCTTGGGAAGCGATCCAGAGCGATCCGGCAAAACGCAAGAGCTACACCGCCGTACGTGGCCTGGGTGGCTTCGTTCGTTCCAATTGGGAAGAGCTGACCGAAATTATCGCAGCCGCCAACGTTTATACCATTAAGAAATGGGGTCCGGACCGCATCTACGGTTTCTCCCCCATTCCCGCCATGTCCATGATCAGTTATGCAGCCGGCTCCCGCTATCTGTCATTGATCGGCGGCGCCTGCGGCTCCTTCTACGACTGGTATTGCGATCTCCCCGCCGCCTCCCCACAGGTATGGGGCGAGCAGACCGACGTGCCGGAAGCGGCCGACTGGTACAACTCCAAATACATCATCATCTGCGGCGCCAACCTGCCGATGACCCGTACCCCGGATGCACATTTCGCCATCGAGTCCCGTTACAACGGCACCAAGGTGGTCTCCATGGCACCGGACTATGCCGAGTTCGTGAAATTCGCCGATCTCTGGATGCCGGTTAAACAGGGTACCGACTCCGCCGCCTTCATGGCCATGGGTCATGTAGCGCTGAACGAGTTCCACATCAAGAAACAGGACCCCTACTTCCAGGAGTATGTCCGCACCTACACCGATATGCCGATGCAGGTGATGCTGCGTAAAGACGGTGACCGTTATGTGTCCGGTCGTTTCCTGCGTGCTACCGACTTCGACAACAACATGGGCGAGTCCAATAACCCGGAGTGGAAGACGGTCGTCTATGACACAGCCAGCAAATCCTTTGTCGTGCCAAACGGCTCCGTCGGTTTCCGCTGGGGCGAGGAAGGCAAGTGGAACCTGCTGCCGAAGAACGCCGCCAACCAGGAAGATATCGAAGCCGAGCTCACCTGTATCGACAACCGTGACGACGTGGTCACCGTGGCCTTCCCTCACTTCACCGAGGGAGAGGATGACACCCTGCTGCGCAACATCCCGGTGCGTAAGCTGAAGCTGGCTTCCGGTGAAGAGGTGTATGTCACCTCCGTATTCGACCTGATGGTCTCCCAATACGGTATCGATCGCGGCCTGGGCGATAACCTGGCCACCTCTTACGACGACGAGACCGTCGCCTACACCCCGGCCTGGGGCTCCAAGGTCACCGGCATCAAGACCGCCGACCTGATCCGCACCGGCCGTGAGTTCGCCGAAAACGCCTCCAAGACCCGTGGTAAATCCATGGTCATCATGGGCGCCGCCATCAACCACTGGTACCACAACGATCTGGGCTATCGCTCGATCATGAACATCCTGCATATCTGCGGCTGTGTGGGTCAGTCCGGTGGTGGCTGGGCACACTACGTGGGCCAGGAAAAGCTGCGTCCGCAGGCCGGTTGGGCACCGATCGCCTTTGCCCTCGACTGGCACCGTCCGCCACGTCACATGAACAGCACCACTTACTGGTACTTCCATACCGACCAATGGCGCTATGAGAAGGTCGAGGCCGACAACATCCTCGGTTCCACCGCCACCGCCAAGTACCGCGGTTACCAGATCGCCGACTACAATGCTGTCTCCCAGCGACTGGGCTGGTTGCCGTCCGCACCACACTTCAACAAGAACCCGTTGGAGATCGTCAAGGCAGCGGAAGCGGCCGGTGCTACCGACGAGGCCGGCGTGGCCCAATACATGGCCGAGCAGTTGAAGAGCGGCGACATGGCGTTCTCCATCGAGGATATCGATGCGGAAGAGAACCATCCTCGCAACCTGTTCGTCTGGCGCGCCAACCTGATCGGTTGTTCCGCCAAGGGTCATGAGTACTTCCTCAAGCATTTGTTGGGCGCTCAGAACGGCGTGATGCAGGAAGGCACCGAAGGGGTCAATTGCAAAGAGATCAAGTGGCGTGAACAAGCCCCGGTGGGCAAGCTGGACCTGATGGTGGATATCAACTTCCGCCTTAACTCGACCGGCGCCTACTCGGACATCATCCTGCCGACCGCCACCTGGTACGAGAAGGCCGACCTTAACACCACCGACATGCACCCGTTCGTGCATCCGCTGGGCAAGGCGGTCGATCCGGCATTCGAGTCCAAGTCCGACTGGCAGATCTTCAAGACCATCGCCAAGAAGTTCTCCGAGATCGCCGACAAGCACCTCGGCACCGTCAAGGACGTGGTCTCCCTGCCAATGCAGCACGACTCCCCGATGGCCCTGGCCCAGCCCTATGGCGAGGTCAAGGACTGGAAGCGCGGCGAGTGCGACCTGATCCCGGGCAAGACCGCACCGCTGTTCAAGGTAGTGGAACGCGATTACGCCAACACCTACAAGAAGTACACCTCGGTGGGCCCGCTGATGAACAAACTGGGCAACAACATCAAGGGTCTGGACTGGAACACCGATCTCGAAATCGATCAGCTGAAGGTCCACAACGGCGTGATCACCGAGGAGGGTATCTCCCAGGGTCGTCCGTCACTGATGGAAGACGTGCAAGTGTGCGACACCGTGCTGCAGATGGCACCGGAAACCAACGGCGAGGTGGCCCACAAGTCCTGGTCCGCCCTGTCCAAGAAGACCGGCATCAACCACAGCCACCTGTACGAAGGCCGTCACGAAGAGAAGATCCGTTATCACGACATCGTGGCACAACCGCGCAAGATCATTACCGCACCGACCTGGTCCGGTATCGAATCCGAAGAGGTGAGCTACAACGCCTGTTACACCAACATCCATGAGCACATTCCGTTCCGTACCCTGACCGGTCGTGCCTCGTTCTATCTCGACCACGAGTGGATGCTGGACTTCGGCGAGGGTCTCTGCTGCTTCCGTCCGCCACAGGACTTGGGCGCGCACACGAATCTGCCCAAAGAGCTGGCGAAAAAGCTGGAAGGCAAGAAGACCCTGACCCTGAACTGGATCACCCCGCACTCCAAGTGGGGCATCCACTCCTCTTATCAGGACAACCTGCGCATGCTGACCCTGTTCCGCGGCGGCCCCTACTTCTGGGTCAACGAGGACGAGGCCAAGAGTATCGGCATCAAGGACAACGACTGGGTCGAGGCGGTCAATGCCAACGGCGCCACCGTAGCCCGTGTCGTCGTCAGCCAGCGTGTACCGAAAGGCATGGCCATCATGTACCACGCCCAGGAGAAGAACGTGAACGTCCCGGGTTCCAACACCACCGGTAAACGTGGCGGCATTCTCAACTCGGTGACCAAGGTAGTGATGAAACCGACCAACATGATCGGCGGTTACGCCCAGCTCTCCTACTCCTTCAACTACTACGGGACGGTAGGCAGCCAGCGTGACGAAAACGTCATCGTGCACAAGATCGAAGATGCCGATGTGAACTGGTTAGAGGGTGATCTGACACCGGAACGCGAGGCTCAACTGAATCCGGAAGGAATCAACAACTGAGTCTTTGAATCGCAACCTGCGGGGTGGCAACACCCCGCACCCGGTGGAAAGAATATTGAGGAATAAAAGATGAATATACGTGCACAAATTGCAATGGTCCTGAACCTGGACAAGTGCATCGGTTGCCACACCTGTTCTGTAACCTGCAAGAACATCTGGACCAACCGTAAGGGTGTCGAGTACGCCTGGTTCAACAACGTCGAATCCAAGCCCGGTATCGGTTTCCCCAAAGAGTGGGAAAACCAGGAGAAGTGGAAAGGCGGCTGGAAGAAAGAGAACGGCCAGCTGGAACTGAAGGCCGGCGGCCGCATCAGCAAGTTGCTGAACATCTTCGCCAACCCGGACATGCCGGAGATCGACGACTACTACGAGCCGTTCGACTACGACTACCCCAAACTGCAGAACAAGCCCCTCTCCGAGGCGGCCCCGACTGCCCGTCCGCTGTCCCAGATCACCGGCGAGCGGATGGAAAAGATCCAGTGGGGTCCCAACTGGGAAGACGATCTGGCGGGTGAGTTCGAGAGCCGCTCGGTGGATCAGAACTTCAAGGGCATCCAGAAGCAGATCTACAAGGAGTTCGAAAAGACCTTCCACATGTATCTGCCGAGACTGTGTAACCACTGTCTGAATCCGGCTTGTGTGGCCAGCTGTCCTTCCGGCGCCATCTACAAGCGTGACGAGGACGGTGCCGTGCTGATCGATCAGGATCGCTGCCGCGGCTGGCGCATGTGTGTCAGCGCCTGCCCGTACAAAAAGATCTACTTCAACTGGGAGTCCGGCAAATCCGAGAAGTGTATCCTCTGCTATCCGCGTATCGAGTCCGGCATGCCGACCGCTTGTGCCGAGTCTTGCGTCGGTCGTATCCGCTATATGGGTGTGGTGCTGTATGACGCCGACAAGATCAGCGATGCCGCTGCCGTAGCCGGAGAAAAGGATCTGTACAACTCACAGATGAACATCTTCCTCGATCCGAACGATCCGGAAGTGATCCGTCAGGCGCAAGAACAGGGCATTCCGGACACCTGGCTGGAAGCGGCCAAGCGTTCGCCGGTGTACAAGATGGCTATCGAGTGGAAGATCGCCTTCCCGCTGCATCCGGAGTATCGCACCATGCCGATGATGTGGTACGTGCCCCCGCTGTCACCGGTACAGAGCCAGATCGACCAGGGTACCCTGCCGACCGAAGCCGATGGCTGTATCCCCAAGGCCGAAGCACTGCGTTTCCCGGTCCAGTATCTCGCCAACCTGCTCACCGCCGGTGACGAGAAACCGATAGTCAGTGCCTTGAACCGTCTACTGGCGATGCGCAGCAACCAACGCTCCAAGAATGTGGAGGGCACCACCAATACGGCAGCGCTGGAAGCGGCAGGCCTGACCGAGGCGCAATCTGACGAGATGTACCAGATGCTCGGTATCGCCAACTACAACGACCGTTTTGTCATCCCGACCGCCAACGAGGCGCTGGCACAGGAAGATCCCTATGCCTTCCAGGGTCAGAACGGTTTCTCCGCGGGCAACATCAGCTCCCAGGGCAGCGACGGCGGCGAAGGGTTCACTCTGTTCCCGACTCCGCGCAAGCGTACCCACACTCCGCAGGGCATTCAGCCGCGGAAAAAAGATACGGTTTAACGGGAGACAAAACGATGCTTATCTACAACATCATGGCCCGACTGCTCGATTATCCGGATGAAGAGCTGATGGAAAACCTGCCTGAGATCATCGACGCCATCAAACAGGATGACGCCATTGGTCCACAGGAACAGGAAGATCTGCTCAATCTCATCTCCTGGATAAACATGCACGACCTGACCGGCCTGCAGAGCCAATATGTCCAGACTTTCGATATGGTTCCGGAGCACGACCTGCACCTCACCCATCACCTGTTCGGTGATGACCGGGGTCGGGGTCCTGCCCTGATCGACCTGTCTGAGTACTACAAGGCCAGCGGCCTGGAAGTAGAGGGGAAAGAGATCCCCGACTTTCTGCCGCTGATCCTGGAGTATGTCTCCACCCTGGATGACCTGCAGGCGCGGGTCTTCCTGGGAGACGCCAGCAAAGTATTGAAGGTGATTGGCGACAATCTGGAAAAGGCCGAGAGCCCCTACGCGCGGATTCTTCGCATTGTTGAAAACCGTGGACATCTGGCCCAAGCAGCCTGAGGAGCGTTTTGAATGACACTGAATAACTTCTTTTTTGGGGCTTACCCCTATCTGGCCGGTACCATCTTCCTGCTGGGAAGCTGGCTCCGTTTCGATCGTGAACAGTACACCTGGAAGGCCGATTCCAGCCAGTTGCTGAGCAGCAAGAACATGCGCATTGCCAGCAACCTGTTTCACGTCGGTATCCTGGCGGTCTTTTTCGGCCATCTGGTCGGCATGCTGACCCCGCACAGCTGGTTCCTGGCGTTGGGTATCTCCGATACCACCCACCAGTACATCGCCATCTATGCCGGTCTGATCTTCGGCAGCCTGTGCCTAATCGGTGCCCTGATGCTGCTGTTGCGTCGTCTCAACGAGCCGCGCGTCCGTGCGGTGAGCCGTCAGCGTGACACCTTCATCATCGGCTGGCTGCTGGCTACGGTTGCCCTGGGCCTGAGCACCACAGTCATCTCCTTTGAACACGCCTCGCATGGCGATGCCGGCACCATGATCGCCCTGACCGAATGGGTGAAGAGCGTCGCTACCCTGAGCGTAGACCCCAGCTTGATCAAAGATGTCAGTTTCATCTTCAAGCTGCACATGTTCTTCGGCATGACGGTGTTCCTGCTGTTCCCGTTCACCCGTCTGGTCCATGTCTGGAGCGTACCGCTGAGCTATGTCAGTCGCCCCTACCAGATCGTACGGTTGAAAAAGATCCGCATGAACTGAGTATTGGGTTATATCCGGTGCTGAGGTACGCTTGCCCAGCCAAAAGAGTGCGCTGAGACGCATCCAGGAGTAGGTACCCTCAGGCTACGACCGGACAAAAGCAGTAGTAAAGAGGGGGCATTGGCCCCCTCTTTTTTCGGAGGTTAACAGATGAAAACAAACCCTTTTGCCATACGCACCGAATATGTCACGGTGAACGATCAATTGATCGCCACCGACCAGGAAGGCTATATCCAGGACATGGACGAATGGTCCGAAGGATTTGCCGTGGCACAAGCTGCAAAAGAGAACTTGACGCTGACGGATGAACACTGGGACGTTATCCACTTCATCCGCCATTATTACCAGGAGCACCATGTCCAGGCCCAGGTGCGGGACATGATCAAACACTTCAAGAAGGTCTGGGGCAGTGATCGGGGGAATAACCGCTATCTGCACGATATCTTCCCGATGGGCGGCCCACAAAAACAGGGCAACCGGTTGGCCGGTATCCGTAAAACCAAGGGCGAACATTGATCGGTCTCCGTCCCGGTCCGCGCTACACCGCAACTTGAAGGTTTGAAGCGTGCTCCCTGAACGATAATCCAGTGGGTGGATTAGCAGCAAGGCAGCCATGACATTTACCGATACCATCAAGCAAACCATCACCCAACTGGGTGCCGATCTGGTCGGCATCGCCGATGCCGACCCCTTGCGGGCGCTGAAGACCGATCCCCCCGACCTGCTGCAACCCTATACCCGAGCCGTCGCTATCGCACTACGCGTTCCCAACGATGTATTCGAAACCATCCAGGAGCAACCCACCCCCATCTACGCCACCGCCTATCAGGCATCCAACCGGATCCTGGATGAGATTGCCCTGAAAGCGGCGAATCATCTGCAGCACAGCGGATATCGCGCTCTCCCCGTGCCGGCGGCCCAGATCCTGGACCGTCAGAACTGGTACGGTGCCATTAGCCACAAGGCCGTCGCGCGCCTAGCGGGCCTCGGCTGGCAGGGGAAGAACCTGTTGCTGATCACCCCGGAGTACGGTTCCCGGGTGCGGCTGGTTACGCTGCTCACCGATGCACCGCTGGCGGTGGATGCACCGATCGAAAATCTCTGCGGCAAATGCCGGCTCTGTGTCGACGCCTGCCCGGTGGATGCCATCCACAACGTCAACACCGACTCCCACTACAGCAGCCGGGAAGAAGCCATCGACCTGCAGCGCTGTGCCGAAAAAGTGACCGTCGAATTCGCCGGCCTGCCACACATCGGCGCCCCCATGTGTGGCATCTGCATCAAAGTATGCCCGTTTGGACGCCGTATCAGGCGTGTCGAGGAGGCCTGAATCGGCGATTCCCGGCAAACGCCGGTTGATTTTGCAATCCGCCCGTCGATAATGCACGAAGTCTTCAGGCCGCGAGAGCCCTGCTCCTGCATCGACCCCGGGTAGTTATCGGTTGAATAAAAACGTAATACTGCTGGCGCTTTGTCAGGCCCTGCTCACCACTGGCAACGTGTTGCTGGTGTCGGTGAACGGCCTGGTCGGTCGTCTCATTGCGATTGATCCGGCCCTCACCACCCTGCCGGTGGCGTTGCAGTTTATCGGGTTGATGGCCGCCACTATCCCCGCCTCTCTGATTATGCAACGCATCGGGCGTAAAAAAGGCTTCTACCTGGGCAACGGTTTGGCGGTCATCGGTAGCCTGATCTGCCTGTTTGCTCTGCCTGAGGCACACTTCTGGCTTTTCTGCAGCGGCACCTTTCTACTGGGTATCGGCATCGGGTTCGGTACCCTGTATCGCTTCGCCGCCGTGGAGGTGGCCAATACCAGCCAGGAGAGCAGAGCGATCTCCCTGGTGATGGCCGGTGGTGTACTGGCTGCCATCGTCGGCCCCACACTGGCCCTGTATAGCCGACACTGGATCACCGACACACCGTTTGCCGGCAGTTACCTTGGATTGCTGGGGCTCTATGTGATTACCCTTTTGCTGCTGTTTAACGTCCAGATTAGTCCTTCGGAGACCGAGTCCCACTCGGCACCTGCCCGCCCGCTGAATGATATTCTGCGTCAGGACCGGTTTCTGGTGGCGGTATTGGCAGCAATGAGCAGTTACGCGGTGATGAACCTGATCATGACCGCCACCCCGCTGGCCATGGAGCGCCTGGGGTACAGCTTTGCTTCCACCACCAGCGTTATCAAATGGCATGTACTGGGGATGTTTGCACCCTCTTTCTTTACCGGCCATCTGATTCAGCGCTTTGGCACCTTGCGAATGATTAAATTTGGCGCGCTGCTGATTCTGCTGTGTATCAGCATTAATTTGGGCGGCACCAGCGAGTGGCACTTCTGGTGTGCCCTGCTGTTGCTCGGCATCGGTTGGAATTTTATGTTCATCAGCGCCACTCAACTCCTGACCGGCGCCTACAGTCAGTCTGAAAAGGCTAAGGCGCAGGCCAGCAATGAGTTTATGGTCTTCGGCATGGTCACCCTGTCCGCTTTTGGCTCCGGTTGGCTGGAGGCCAGTATAGGCTGGCAGTCACTAAACACCTGGATGCTCCCGGTGATGCTGGCCACCCTCACCATCATCTATCAAAGAGGGCGTTTTGCGACGGCCGATTCCCGTTAGACGATAGCCACAGCCACAATGAAGTACGCATTAACGGCATAAATATGCAAGAATTGGCCGATTTTCCATCCCACACTTGAGAGCCGAAGCCATGAAGAAGCAAGAGTTCCCCATCGTTGCCGTCACCGGTTCTTCCGGTTCCGGTACCAGTACGGTCAGGGATGCATTTAGCCATATCTTTTTTCGCGAAGGTATTCAGGCACTTATGGTAGAGGGGGACGCCTATCATCGTTACACCCGGGTAGAGATGAAAAAGGCCACCAAACTGGCCAAGCAAACAGGTCGCAATCTCAGTCACTTCAGTCCGGAAGCGAATCTGCTGGAAGAGTTGGCTGAGCTGTTCAGAACCTACAAGGCCACCGGGCGAGGCAAAACCCGCCACTACCTGCACAATGAGGAGGAGGCGCTGCAATGGGATATGAAGCCGGGCACTTTCACTCCCTGGGAGGATACCAAGGAAGAGACGGATCTGCTGCTTTACGAGGGCCTGCACGGTGGCATGCCGGAGGTACGCCAGTACGTGGACCTGCTGATCGGCGTGGTACCGATCATCAACCTGGAGTGGATACAGAAGATCCAGCGCGACAACGAGACCCGCGGCTACGATACCGAATCCATTGTCGAAGCGATCAAACGGCGCATGGATGACTACGTGGAGCACATCACGCCCCAGTTCTCTCACACCGACATCAACTTCCAGCGTATTCCCACGGTGGATACCTCCAACCCCTTCATCTCCCGCGAGGTGCCCACGGCCGACGAAAGCCTGGTGGTGATACGGGTCAAAAAGCGCATCATCAAGAAATACCACATCGATCTGGTCTATATGAAACACATGATCGAAAACTCTTTCATCTCACGGCGCAATACACTGGTGATTCCCGGCACTAAGATGACCTTTGCCATGGAGGTGTTGTTGACCCCTATCATCGAAGACTTGGTGAAGAATTCCAAAAATGCCCTCCGGATAAAGAAAAAGAAGAAAAGCACCCGAAACGATGATTGATCTGCTGTTTGTCTACGGCACCCTGCTCCGGGGTGCCGGGCATCCGATGCACCAACTCTTGCTCGAACAGAGCGATTTCCACTCCTCCGGCCGCCTGCAGGCCCGACTCTACCGCGTTACCGATTACCCGGGCGCCGTACTCGCCGACCACTCGGATGACTGGGTGCAGGGGGAAATCTATCGTCTACACCACCCGCTTAGGTTGCTGACACAACTGGACCGTTATGAGGGTTGCAGCCCGGATGACCCTCAGCCACAGGAGTACCGACGGGAAGTCCAGCCAATACGGCTGGCCGATGGAGCCACGCTCTCTGCCTGGGTCTATCTTTATCAGGGTGACACCACCGCCCTGCCGCTCATCCCCTCCGGCGACTTTCTCAACCGATAGACAGTCACCCGGCGGTTACCCTGAACGCCACCGAAAAGCCGCAGACACATTGCTCAGGGTGACAAAGGCGGGCAAAAAGTGCCACCATTGAAGGTGACTTACACTAGAACTCACTGCTGTCCCACCAACTCCCTCTCCCTCAGGGAGACGACTACAGGGATGTAGTCGGTTGGCTACGTCGGGAACATGTAGCCCAGGGTTGGGGTGAGGGGATAATCTGAGCTAACTCACCGATTGTAAATATCCCCTCATCCTATCCTTCTCCCGAAGGGAGTAAGGACGCACGGACTGGCTTTCTATGTCACACTGTCTGACTGTGGACTAAATTTTTAAATTTAATCAGTCTGTTACAAACAGTTAAAGCGATTCTTTATGGGACAGCAGTGACCAGAACTATAAGGAGAGAATAACAATGAGCGCCGTTAAGAAAACCGCTATCAGTCTGGTCACCCTCCTCATTATCGTTGTCATCGGCGTGTTTATATTTCTCTCGTCCGGTCTGGGCTCATTGATTGTCGAAGCAGTCGAAAGCTTTGGACCCAAGGTGACGCAAAGCACCGTTTCCCTGGACAGCGCCGATGTCGCTATCACCGGGGAAGGCCAGCTCAGTGGACTCACTGTAGGCAATCCGTCCGGCTATAAAAGTCAAAATGCGTTTCAACTGGGTGCAATTAAAATCGCTATCGACCCGGAATCCCTGACTACCGATGTTATCCACATCAAGTCCATCAACATCGAGTCACCCAAACTCAGTTATGAGCCAGGGGGCAAGGCCGGATCCAACCTGAAGCAGTTGGTAAAGAATGTGCAACAGTTTTCAGGTGGCGGCTCGGGCAAGAACGGCGAAGAGAAGGAGAAGAAGCTGATCATCGATCTGCTCACCATTCGTGACGGCGAAGTCTCAGTGGTCACGCCGCTTTCCGATGCACCCATCACGACCAAACTGCCGAACATCGAGATGCGAGATATTGGCAAAAAGAGCGGCGGCAGTTCCGCCTCTGATGTAGTCAAGGTAGTGATGCAAAAAGTGACCGGGGCCGCCGCCAACGTCGGTGATGTCTCCCTCGACGAATTGAAAAACAAACTGCAGTCACAAGTGGGCGACAAACTGAAAGCGGTGCAGGATCAAGCTAAATCCACCGATGGAGTCGGCGAAAAAGCCGGGGAAATGGGCAATAAACTGAAGTCCATCTTTGAATAGGTCGGGTACCCCCCTCACCTTTAAATTAAGGTGCGGGGGTTAACGCTCAGCTCGAGCGAAGACACAACGCGATATCAACCGTCATAGGCCAACAGGTCCACGTCAGCGGCCGCCAGGCGCAGGGGGATAAGTGATTGGTAAGCGGCCGAGTCAAACCAACCGTTCACCGCATCCATATCCGGAAAACGGATCACCACCGTATCGTTGTGAGCGAACTCGCCCCCCAGAACAGCAACCAGTTTTCCACGGAATACCAACTCACCCCGCCATGGCTGTAAGGTAGCCGGTACCCGGTCACGGTACTGGGACCATTTATCGGGGTCCTTAATGGTTATGTGTCCGATCACATAAGCATTCGCCATATTCATTCCTATTGGTAAACGCGATCATGCACCGCCAATGACCGCTCTACTCCGGTCGGTGACATACCGCCTCGATATTGTGTCCGTCCGGATCGTAGACAAAGGCCCCGTAGTAATTGGGATGGTAGATTTCCCGAATGCCCGGCGTCCCATTATCCTTGCCGCCGGCTTCAAGCGCCGCCTGGTAAAACCGATCCACCTGCGCACGATTTTCGGCTGCAAAAGCAATATGCATGGGTTGGTTCGCTTCACCCGCCGGACCAAACCAGAATTCCGGTTTACCCTCTCGTCCGTAACCGGCCCACCCCTCGACCTCCATCACCAACGTGATGCCCAGCGGTGCGAGACAGCGGCTGTAAAATACCTTACTGCGTTCATAATCCGATATAACCACTCCAATATGATCTAAAATCATCGTCCTATCCCTTCTCGGTAATATGTCCCAATTATTAAGATATCGCTATCTGCCGGGTAGCCCACAGAACGCGGGCGCCAGCCCCCTTCCAGACTCCAGCCTATCAGCATAACTTATTTGCCGGGCAAAGAAGATCCATACCCGCCTAATTCCTACTGTTTTGGTCTAGTATTTATTCACCAGGATATCCTAGTCAAAGGAGAACGCCATGAATAAGCAGCCGCATATCAAATCCTATCGGGCCGTGCTGGGAACAATCTGCACCACCGCGCTGTTGATGGGCGTCTCGGGCAGTAGCGTATTGGCCGAGGTACCCGGCGATGGCTGGCTAGGTCCTCAAGTATTCACCGGTGCGGTACTTGACCGGTCTCTCCATATTCTCAATCACCAGATCCAGGACAAGTACGACCAAGAGACATTATTGGCCGGACTGTCACAACCCCGTACTCCGGATTTTGCCGAAGCGGCGTTAGCCAGCGCAGCGATACCGGTTATAGAGGAGACGCAAGAAACGGGTGCCTTCGGATACCTCGTCTCCGACGACAGCTCCTTGAACAATGGGCTGGACCTATTTAATACCGAAGTGGCATTGCGCGGTAACGATTTGTTTATTCGTGTGGCGCTGGAAGCGACCAGCAAGGGTGAGGCCTTCTCCATGGCTGCGGCGGGAGCCGTGGTGGATGAACAGATACAGGAATACCGTCTAGAACTGGCGGGAGTGCGCGAAGGTTTTGGTGACCAAGTGCGCAATGGCCCCTCGCTACAGGCAAGCGTGGTAGCACTCAATCAACGAATCTTTGACCTGGAACAGCGGGAAGACAGGCTCGCCGCCGCGGTACCCGCTGTCGATGGCGCCAGTTTCGATAACGTCATGGTTGCGATGGCCATCTCCTTTTAACCACCCGGACAATCGCTCTCCAACCCTACCTTAAGAGGGGAGAACAAATTATTCGGTGATCAAGGCCCCGTACCTGTATCGAAGGAAGACAGGTACGAGGCCAAACTCGATAACGGGTTTGTCCTTTGTCCACGCTCCGCTTCTAACCCAAAGGGAAATCCATCCATGCGAAACCGTGGCGGTAGGCTATCCCGCCGCCTTCATAAGCCGATTTAACCCATTCAATACGATCGAAATTCATTTTTTGGCACGATTCATGCCCCGCTAACGGGTATGTCAATATTTTGACTAAACCAGGGGGGATTCCAGTATGGACGCGCTTAACCTTACAAAAAAAGATTTTCGATATTTATTGGCCGCATCGGCCACCTTGCCCGTCATCTGCTTTGTTGCCGGACTCTATGTGGCTACCCAAATTCGCTCAGAAAGCATGCCACTCTCGCCAACAAATTATATCGCCACCGTTCAAACGCATGAGGGGGTGGCGAACCAACCAGCCCCGCCGCCAGACCCTCTCCTGTCGGCGGATGCGGATGAACAGCGTACGCAGGCCACAGCTATGCCGGACGTGGCTGCTAAACCGGATCTGCAGCCGAATCGTTTTATCGTTCAGGCAGGTTTATTCTCGAATCGAGCGAATGCCGAGCATCTTCTTGCTACGCTGAACCAGCGGCAGATCCAGGCACATCTACTCGACCGTCAAGAAGCGGTGCTACAGGTGTACCGGGTCATTCTTGGTAGTTTCGATTCACGGGAAGCGGCGATTCAACACGCGAAAAAGATGCTGACGGATCACCACATCGCTTTGTATGTGGCGGAACTGAGTAACGACGTGAAACCCGGTCTTGTGGCCAGTTTATAGCCGCTACAACCGATCCCGCCGGGATCATGAATGGGCACAGTACAGCGATAGCCTATTCATGATCCCATGGCGGTCTTGAGGCTACCAGACGTCTGGGGCCACCGAACCCAATACGCTATCCAGTTCACTCTCACTCACACCCAGCATCAGCAAAATCTGTTTTTGTGATGCTTCCAGGATACCGCGCCGCTCCTCTTCATGAGGGATACTCTTGGCAATCGCCACAGCGCCCACCAGCGATGCCAGAATAGCGCGTGATTTTTCGGCAATGGTCTCCCTGTCGGGTTCGAAAGGCAGCTTCTTGAGCCGGCTCAGCGCAATGATGCGGGTCTCCAGCATCCGCTTGATATTATGATAGGAAGCCTCAAACAGCTTTTTGATCTCCGCATTTTCATTGCCGATTTCATTGAACAGCACCGTCTCAGGGCCCGGCTTACTCTTCTGTTCCAGCTCTTGCAAATTCCAGTAATTGCTCACCAGGGCCGTCAAATGTTTTACCGATAGCGGCCCCTTTACCAGCCGCGCGGCGCGACTGCCCCTGAGAGTTTCCAGAAATGACTCGCTGTAGAGCGCTTCCTTCGACTCAAAGTGGGCGTAGAACGCCCCATGGGTCATCTTGGCCAGTTTCATAATCTGGCTGATGGATACCTTGTCAAAGCCATAACGACAAAACAGCTCGGTGGCGGACTTCAGAATACGGTCTTTTGACCTTGCTTTGTGATCTTCCGAATAAGGCATTTCTTCCCCCCATCAACAACCTGGGTAAAATATTATCTTGATCATATATAGCCGGGTGCTAGGGTTTCTATATTAGCGTAGATTGCGGAGAAACCATGAGCTCACCGATCGTCATTACTGGAATGGGCATGATCAGTCCGTTGGGTTGCGGCGTCAAGCCGGTATGGGAACGTCTAACGGCCGGTCAGTCGGGCATCGGCCTGATAGACCGGTTTGATACCGATGAATTCCCGATAAAAATAGCCGGACTGGTACCCGGTATCGAACAGGACACGGAAGCCGGCTTCGATATCGAACCCTTAATAGAGAAAAAAGAGCGTAAGAAGCTCGACCTGTTTACCATCTATGCCATCGCCGCGGCCGAAGAGGCACTTCAGCAGGCCCAGTGGTTCCCCAAAAGCGAGGACGACAAACAGGCGACCGCCACCATCATCGCAACCGGGATTGGCGGCTTCCCCACCATCACCCAGGCACAGAAGACGCTCGATAGCCGAGGCTACAAGCGACTTTCTCCCTTTACCGTACCGGCTTTCCTGGCCAACCTGGCGGCCGGCAACGTCTCCATCCGCTATGGTTTTAAAGGGCCGTTGGGCTGTCCGGTAACCGCCTGTGCGGCCGGCATCCAGGCTATTGGTGACGGCATGCGGATTATCCGTAACGGCGAGGCCGAGGTTGCCCTGGTGGGTGGCGCCGAGGGCTGCGTCGAACCGCTTGCGCTGGCCGGATTCCATGCGCTGAAGGCACTCTCCACCGAGAGTGAACACCCCACGCGCGCCTCGCGACCCTTCGACCGGGAACGAAACGGCTTCGTCATGGGCGAAGGGGCCGGACTGATGGTGATCGAGACCCTGGAACATGCCCTCAACCGCGGTGCTAAACCGCTGGCTATCCTCAGCGGTTACGGCACCAGCGCCGATGCCTACCACATCACATCGGGACCGGAAGATGGTTCCGGTGCCGCGGCGGCAATGCGACGTGCCCTGAAAATGGCCGGCCTGCAACCTGGCGACATCAACTACGTCAATGCCCACGCCACCTCCACACCGGTGGGCGACAATGCCGAGATCGCATCACTCCGGAACGTGTTTGGCGAGGCGCTGCCGCAGATTCCGGTCTCCTCCACCAAGTCGGCCACCGGCCACCTGTTGGGCGCGGCAGGCGGAATCGAAAGCATCTTCACCGCCTTGGCGGTAATCAACGATACCCTACCGCCTACCCTCAACCTGCAGAGCGTAGAGGATTCCATCCAGGACCTGGATTTTGTTCCCAATACGGCGCGTAACCAAACCACGCAACACGCCCTTTGTAACGGCTTTGGATTCGGCGGGGTCAATGCCGGGCTGATCGTCAGCAAAATCTAAGACCGGCTCCGAGAAATAGGGCGGGGGCATGACAGCCCCCGCCCTTTGTTCGTTTCAGGGCTGTATGCCAACAGCGCCCGCCATCGGCAAGATCGACCGCTTGCCGCGCCGTGCAGAACAAGCCCTACAGCTGATTTCGCAGCTCTACGGTATTCCCCTCCGGATCTGAGATATAGATAGAGCGTCCCATACCCTGTGCACCGTAGCGCTCGGTAAAGGCGCCGGTTTCAATGCCATGACTTTTCAGAAGGCTGATAACCGTTTCTTCAGAAAGCGCTTTTATCTGCAGGCAAAAATGATCCACATTATTGCCCTGCGACGTCGGAGCCGGCCCACCAAGTCGTCCCAGACGACTATCGACCACCACCAGATCAATCAGTGAAAACCCCGCCCTGAGTTGGGTAAGGCCGGTCTCCGGTGAAGACTGACGTTCAATGGAACAGCCCAACACCCCGCTATAAAAATCCAGCATTTGATCCAGTTTTGTTGTCCTCAAAACAATATGATCTATGCCTGTCACCTCGATCATGCATACGCCTCCTATTGCGATTAGATAAAAATGCCATGCGCAAACAAACTATAGGCGATACAGGAACCCGGGAAACAGCGTACAGACGAAGAATACAGGCTGGCAGTCGGAACAATCTGGGGCTGGAGGGTGCGCAAAGCTATACAGCTTGGCATCGTATATAGACAACAAAACCGCCAACCCGAAATAGCCGACACACGCCTATTGGCCGCTGCCGCTTCCCTGTTGCGCGGACAGCAGGCATTCCGCCACCCGTTTTGCCGTAACGGCCGCCTTGCGCTCTCCACGGGCATGTGCCGCTACAATCGCGCCGTCCACCAACAACATCAGCTCCCGGGAGAGACGCAGGCGCGCTTTCCTGTCCGGGACATTCAAGTGCTGTTCAATAAGCTTGCGTATGCTCTCTTTATGTCGCGCCACATATTGGTGGATCGCATCCCCCACCTGGGTATATTCGGCACTCGCATGGATAAAGTTACAGCCATAGAAATCCTTCGCACGAAACCACTCATCCAGACTGTCGAATATCGCCAGGGCCGGCTGGGCATCATCCTGAGCGGCCTCCATCCTCTCTCTTATCAAAGCCTCCAACTGCGCGTGCCGCTGTGCCAATACAGCCAGTATCAGCTCCTCTTTACTCCGATAATATTTATACAGTGTCGCCTTCGAGACGCCGGACTCCAGTAGGATTCGGTCGATACCCGTGGCGTGATAACCGTACTGGTTAAAGAGCCGATAGGCGGTATCAATCAATTTTTGCTTACGGGGCTGTATCTTCATTGGGGATCCTCGTTCCACACCCTGTGAGTATATCTGCCGGGCTCGGGAATGAACAGATCTGTTCACTTTTTTCTTGACATATACAGATCTGTTCACTATCTTCTCATTATAGTATACAGATCTGTTCACCTAACCACCCCTATCACAGGTAAAGACAATGACCCGTCAGGCAACACATGGCACCGACACTCAACCGGTTACACAAGGCATCCATCATCTCGGTTTAACCGTACCCAACGTTTCCGAAACAGCCCACTTCTTTATCGAACATCTCCGATTCAGCGCCGTAGGGGAAAAGCCCGACTACCCCACCATCTTTGTCAGTGACGGTGCCATCATGTTGACACTGTGGCAAACCACGGCGGAAAAAACCGTCGCGTTTGATCGAACGGCCAATGTGGGTTTGCATCACTTTGCGCTGAAGGTAGCGGGCATCGAACAACTGTTACAACTCCATGAAAAACTCTCGTTGTTGGATGAAGTTGAGATCGAGTTTGCCCCCGAACCGCTATCCGGCACCCCTATTCAGCACATGATGTGCCACATACCCGGTGGACTGCGCGTGGAATTCCTGGCCCTGCCCGAGGAGGCAAAATGACACCGTCGGCACCTTGGCACCCGGGCGAAATAGCTGCACAAAAGCGCGCCGGTTCCTTTGAGCAGATGCAGCTTATCGGGCCACGCGCGATGCGGGACCGGATGCCGGATCAGCATCGCGAGTTTTTTTCACAACTACCACTCATTGTCCTGGGTGCAGAAGATCCAACCGGCCACCTCTGGGCAACTGCCCTGTTTGGCGATCCCGGGTTTATTCAATCTCCCGATGCGGTCACCTTGTTGATCCATAGCCAAGTGAACCGACACGATCCGCTCGCCGATGCACTGCAGGCCGGGCATGACATCGGGTTATTGGGAATAGAGTTGGAAACGCGTCGCCGTAATCGGCTCAATGCAACCATAACCGCCCACACAACTGATCAAATAGCCCTCCGGGTTAAGCAGTCGTTCGGTAACTGTCCGAAATATATCCAGGTGCGACAACGGGCGTTGAATCCTGCCTACGGTGATTTTTCCGCCATCGATTTCACTCAACTGAATACAGAGCTGGCGGGGTTTATTGGCACCAGCGATACCTTCTTTATCGCCAGTCAATATCGCGATGCATCCCGACAGAATAACCGCGGTATCGACCTCTCACACCGCGGCGGCCGGCCCGGCTTCATCAAGTTATCGGATGATCGCACCCTATTGATTCCCGACTATGCCGGAAATAATTTTTTTAATACCGTCGGTAATCTCACGGTCAACCCCCAAGCGGGCCTGCTGTTCCCGGACTTCCGGCGGGGAGACATGATACACATGAGCGGGCGAGCAGAAATTGTCTGGCGTGACAGTGAAACCTTGCCCTTTGAAGGCGTCGAACGGATGATTCGTTTTACCTTACAGCAAGGCCGTTTGGTCACGCATTCACTGCCCTATCTCTACAGTGGGGTGGACTATTCACCATTCAATCCGGCGGTTTAGACAACAACATACCTTCACCAGCATTCTTACACCGCCCAACCAAGATCCGGTCACAGCCTCCATGCGATAGCCGATCAGCATCTTTCGTCTTCGGCCTGGAGCTATCTCCCCACTGGCGCTATGATGCCGTCGAGGCGCACCCTACTCCACTCTGCGCTCAATGGAAGAGGAGAGCCTATCGCCATGTCAAAGGACCCGGTAATACGCAACATGACCCGTCCCGAGGTAGATCAACTCGTCGACTGGGCGGCAAGCGAAGGTTGGAATCCCGGGCTTCATGATGCTGACCGGTTCTGGGCCACTGACCCCGAGGCCTTTATGGCGGCGGAACTCGATGGCGAGTTAATAGGCGGTGGTGCCATCACCGCTTATGGCGGGGAATTCGGTTTTATGGGCTTCTTTATTGTTCGGCCTGAATACCGGGGCCAAGGATACGGTAATCGCATCTGGCACTTCCGCCGCGACCGGCTGCTTAGCCGATTGCGTCCGGGTGCAACGATCGGCATGGACGGCGTCTTCACCATGCAGGACTACTATGCCAAAGGTGGCTTCCTCTTTTCACATCGCAACCTGAGATTTCGTAGCGAGGTTGCAGCGCACGCAGCAACCAGCCCAATCGAAAACAACAACATTATCCCGCTGGCCAAGGTGCCATTCGACCGGCTGCTCGAATACGATCGCCGTTGCTTCCCCGCCGCCCGCCCGACATTTCTGAAAGGGTGGATAGCCCAGGACGATGCGCTCGCCCTGGGTTACCAGCGAAACGGAGTGCTGTGCGGTTATGGCGTGGTGCGGCGCTGTCGGGAAGGGTGCAAAATCGGCCCTCTGTTCGCGGACGATAGCCAGATTGCCGATGCACTGTACGAGCAACTGGCGGGATTCGCCGCGGGCGGCCCACTGTTTCTCGATGCCCCCGAAAACAACCCCGCCGCCATGGCCTTGGTACAACGGCACCGAATGACCGAAGTCTTCGGTTGCGCACGGATGTATCTGGGCCCTGCGCCGGCCCTTGCGCATGAGCGAATTTTTGGCATCACGACTTTCGAGCTGGGTTGATATTGAAACAACCGTCGAGGAACGATTCGGTACACACTATTCGCCCGCGACTTTTAACTCAGGGTTCTATCGGCAGACGCACGGTAAAGACGGTCCCCTCACCGGGCTCAGAGTCTACCTTTAACTCGCCGTGGTGCTTGTCTGTCACCACGTTGTAAACGATCGCCAGCCCCTGCCCGGATCCCCGGCCCACTTCCTTGGTGGTAAAGAAGGGTTCAAATATCTTCTGCTTCAGCTCATTGGGAACGCCGCAACCGTTATCCTGGACCCGAACTTCCACCGACTCGCCGTCACGCCGGGTGGTAATGCGGATAAGCCCCTTCTCATCGCCCGTCGTGATACCGTCGGCAACCGCATGGGCAGCGTTGACGATAAGGTTCAGCAGGACTTGGCCCAGTTCATCCTTAAGCCCCTGCACCGCAGGCAACAGCGGATCCAATTCGGTTTCCAATTCGGCAATCAGCTTCCATTCATTGCGGCAGATCTCCACGGTGGAGCGGATAAGGGAGTTCAAATCCACCAGCCGCATTACGCCTCCACTGGGGTGCGCAAACTCTTTCATCGCACCGACTATGCCGGAGATGCGCCGCACGCCCTCTTTACACTCCTTAAGCGCGCGCGGCACCTCTTCTTTGATGAAATCGAAATCAGCCAGCTCCATCGCTTTGGCGACCGTACCGCGGCAATCTTGCGTTGTTTCGCCCGCGGTTGTCGCATTCAACATCACTTGACACAGTTGCATGGCCTGTAGCAGGTCAGCGAATGACTCGGTAATGAAGGTGATGTTGTCGCCCACGTACTGGGTCGGCGTGTTGATCTCGTGAGCGATACCGGCGGCCAGTTGGCCGATCGCTTGAAGCTTCTGCGCCTGCAGCAGCTCGGCCTGGGCGGCCTTGAGTTCTGTCAACGCGCTTTCCAGATGGATGCGGTGAGTTTCAAGTTCCTGGGTGCGGGTGGCGACGACATCTTCCAGCGCAATATTCTGCTCAAACAGCGCAAAGCCGGAAATATTGTCGGCGGTTTGCTGTTCCAGCCGTTCCGAAAGGATGCGGATAGTCTTTTCCTGAGCGGCAATTTTCTGTTCTAGTGTCTGAACTTGCACGTCCATCATAATTCTCCGATAGCAAGGCCAGTGAATGTTTGGTTCATATGCAGGGCGTTGAACTGTTCGCCATAGGTACTGAACCCGATCACCTTGTTCTGTACCAATAGTTTGCCCACTTGCTGTAGCTGCCCGGTTTGCTCGAACTCCAGACGACGCAGTATGCAGTCGCAGCCGATGATCAAACTGGGTTTCGGTACCAGCCGGTGCACATCGGCAAACGCCTTCTTCGCCGCCTCCAGCGGGCTGACCGCTTCCCCCAGACGCAACACAATGCCTTTGGCGATGGCGCAATAAAAGGTCAGGCTCAGGTCATCGTTGCATTGCTGTATTGAACGCACGTAGTAGTCCGAGCCCAGTTTAAGCATGACCGGATGGCACGAATAGATTTCCGGCGACAGATCCTCTACCGTGATGCCCAAGCTCTGGGCATAGGCCAGGGCGGCCGGCTCACCATTGAATTCCTGCACCGTACGGTTTTCCGAGTCGGCCTCGGTAACCACCAATAGCTCCCGTGTCGGGACAAAATGTTGGAACTTGAAGGCGGTGAAAGGAGCGTCCGTTTCGAACAGCGCCAACACGGCCGCATTGGACAGGAAGCGGCCATCGGCATAAACATAGGTTGAATCAAAGGAGAGATCGTCACCGGCGGAACCGCCGATCAGGGGTATATCGGGAAAACAGTGGTGCAGCGCCGCGGCCAGCCGCTCTTCCAGGCGTGACAGGCCATCTACCAGCAGCACCCCGAAACGGCGGGCCGTATTCTGTAGCGGATCGTTGTCGACTCTTTGTCCCAGCGCCAAGACGGCCGCCTGGCATTGGTCCAGCGGGTGAATCAGCTCAGTCTGTACGGATACCGAAGCGCCATAGATACCGGTTACCTGCAAACCCCGACGCTGGTAACCGTCGGGACCGATATGGCCGGCGGTGGTGCAACCGAAGACCGGGACCGAGTCTGGAAAGGCTTGACGGAGTTCGCCAGCCAACTTGTCGAGATCATAGTCTATCGAGACGAAGAACATCACGGCCGTTAGGCCGTCGAGGTCGAGCTGCTTTCGGATCTCCTCAACTGCCCGGGATTCTTCCTGCGCCTCGCTCAAGGCCGTATTGCTGAATAGTCCCATAAACCCGACTCCCCCAGTACGTCATGCATCTAGTACCTTAACGGCAGAATGCGGCATATCTGAAGCGTGATAAATCTGGCAGTCTCAACGGCCAGCATCGAAGAAACAAGTTCTTGATATTTCGTTCAATATGGAATCCGGGAGTACTTTTCTTGGATGCAGAGCCGTCGCCCCGAGGCGATGGATCAACGGCCTTTTTGATAGCGCCGTTCCGGTCGTCCGACGCTGCCATAACTGACCTCGGCCACCAATTCTCGGTTGCTGACCAGAAACTCCAGATAGCGGCGCGCGGTGGTGCGGCTGGCCCCGATTTGTTCCCCCACCTGTTCAGCACTAAGCGGGCCGCAAGGCTCGCTAAACACCTCACGGACTTTATCCAGCGTCAGTGCATCCACTCCCTTGGGCAAGCGAACCTCCGCCCCCGGCTTTTGTTCCGGCATGGCGGCGGCACCGCTTCTGGGTAACACGGTATCCACGTCGCTTTGCGCCAGGGATTGCATCGACTGCAATTTCAGCAGATGCTCTCTGTAATGCACCAGGGTCTCTTGTAGCCGTTCGAACACCAGGGGTTTCAGAATATAATCAAATACGCCGCCACGCAGCGCTTCACGCAGCGTTTCCACCTCTTTCGCTGCGGTGATCAAGATCACATCGACATGACCGTTCTCCGCGCGGATCTTGCGCAACAGATCCAGCCCGGTTCCGCTGGGAAACTGGATATCCAGTAGCAACAGATCGGGCTCCAACACATCGACCAGGTCTTCGGCTTCTTCCAGGCCATGGGCAATTCCCACCAGTTCGAACCCCTCAATCCTTTCCAGGAATCGCTTCTGGATCTCGGCGATCTGCTTATCATCTTCAGCTATAACAACTTTGATATTGGTCATATTATTATTTTAGTTATGGCTAGGTTGTTTGGGGATATAGACAATAAAACGGCTGCCTAGCTTATCTGCGGGTTCCACCGTCACGGTTCCTCCCAGATTATCCAGTAGTTTTTTGACCAGATGCAGGCCGAAGCCATGCCCCTCACGCTCCTTGCTGCTGACGCCTTTCTCAAAAATTATATCCTGCAGCTCCGGGCTGATACCCGGTCCCTGATCTTCCACTTCAAAGATGAGGTCATCGCCCAGATCTGTCATTGACAGATGAACCTCGCCACCCTCTCCACACTGTTCTCGGGTCGCCTCCAGGGCATTGTCGATCAGGTTGCCGATGATGCTGACTAAGTTTTCCCGAGGCAGGCTCTCCGGTAATTCGGCCATATGGCTGTCCGGATCAATGATCAACTTTAGCCCCATCTCGCGCGCCCGATTGTATTTCCCCAGTAGACAGCCGGCCAGTATCGGATCGGGTACCGCTTCCAGTAGCAAGTTGATGAGTTCCTGATGGCTCTGCGCTTCTTGGCCGATCAACGCCAATGCCTGATCGCTGGCGCCGATCTGAATCAATCCGGCAATGGTATGCAATTTATTGGAATACTCATGGGATTGACTACGCAGCGTATCCGCGTACTGCTGAATACGGGTCAGCTTCTTACTCACTTGAGCCAGTTCATCCTTACGCCGAAAACTGGATACCACCCCGGTAATCTCGTCACCCTGTTTCAACGGCAGACGGTTCGCAATGATACTGTGATTCTGTATCCATGCCTCTTGATCATATTGCGGTATACCCGTACGCAAAACCTCAAGCATGGTGCTATCCGGCAAGACCTCTTCGATGGATTTGCCAATCAGCTCCAACCCTTCCGGCAGCGCAAAGGTTTCAATTGCCGCACGGTTAACCGTGGTAATCTTGCCGTCGCTGTTGATGGCGATAATCCCCTCACGCACCGATTCCAGCGTTGCCTTTTGTTCATTGAAGCGGTGTGCAATCTGCTCCGGCTCCAGGCCAAAAATGGCCTTTTTAAAGTGGTTGGCAAAAAAGACGGCGATAAAAACGCTGAGAATAAATGAGGCGACAATAACGGCAATGAGTGTGAGACTGTAACGCTGGATAACCTGTTCTACCCGCATCAAGTCATAACCGACCGAGACCAATCCGACAATCGCACCCTCATCTGAAAAGATCGGCGCCTTACCTCGAACAGACCAACCCATACTCCCCAGCGCTTTGGACAAGTAAACCTGACCTTTGACCAAAGCCGGCGAGTTATCATCCCCGTCGTCATCCGCCATGCTATGACCAATCTTTTCTATTTTCGGGTGCGCCAGACGGAAGCCCGCCTTGTCTCCGAACACGACAAAACGGGCATGGGTTTGCGCGGCATAAGCGAGGCTGATCGGCTGCAGCAAACTGCTATCACGTTGCTCTACAGCTTTGATGATTCCAGGTGTTATCGCAATCGTCTTCGCCACATCGACGGCACGCTGGCCAATCTGCTCATCCAACGACTGACGCAAATAGTGAACAGCAAACAACCCTACCAATCCGCTCTGAACCAAAGCCATAAAACCCAGAATCAGAATCATGCGGCTTTTTAGTTTCAAACGGTTCAGCAAATTTATTCTCCAACAGTCGTTCTCTTATCCGTTATGCACTATCAGCAGCCACGTTGATTCCAACAACCTTTCCCTTGGCTCACTGTTTATATATTAGCCAACTCACCAAAAAAACGCCCGTAAACAATATGAACAAAATGTCCTTTATGTTTTAAAAAGCCTTTAAGTTCATAAACTTCTTTTCAATCGAGCCACACATTACCTTGCAGGCCTCAGAAGAAATAAATATGAGGTGATTCCCATGTTCTGCAAGACAAAATCCAACAAAGGTCTGGTGGCCGCCATCTTGACCGCCTGTATAACAGCCAGTGCCTCATTCCAGGTTCAGGCACTCGAGAGTGTCCACTTTCTGATTCCCGGCGGTGCCGGCGGCGGTTGGGATACCACGGCACGCGGTACCGGTGAAGCCTTGAGTAAATCAGGCCTGGTGTCGAATGTATCGTATGAAAACATGTCTGGCGGCGGTGGCGGTAAGGCGATCGCACACCTGATCGAGGCAGCCGACCAGATGAACGACACCCTGATGGTGAACTCCACACCCATCGTTATTCGTTCACTGTCAAAGGTGTTCCCGCAATCATTCCGCGATCTGACACCGATTGCCGCCACCATTGGTGACTACGGTGCCTTTGTGGTGAAAAAGGATTCCAAATACACCAGCTTTGAGCAGGTGGTAGCCGATTACAAAGCGGATCCCCGCGCCATCAAGATCGCCGGCGGGTCGGCCCGCGGCAGCATGGACCACCTGGTTGCCGCCATGGCCTTCAAAGCGGCAGGCGGCGATCCGCGACAAGTCCGTTACGTCGCTTACGATGCCGGCGGAAAAGCGATGGCGGGTCTGCTATCCGGCGAAACCCAACTGTTGTCTACCGGCTTCAGTGAGGCCCTCACTCTGGCTGAAGCGGGTGAAGTGCGCATATTGGTGATGACAGGTGCGGAACGCAACGACGCCGCACCGGATGTACCGACGCTGAAAGAGCTGGGCTACGACGCGGTTTTCGTCAACTGGCGCGGTTTCTTTGCCGCACCAGGCACACCTGACGCTCAGAAAGCGGAGTTTGTCTCCACGTTGGAGAAGATGTACGACACCGAAGCCTGGAAGGCCGTACGCGCCCGCAACGGCTGGACCGAAATTTTCAAACCCGATACGCAGTTTATCGCGTTCCTCGAAGACCAGGAAAAGGAAGTGGGCGTGCTGATGCGTGAGCTCGGTTTCCTGAAATAAAGCGGATTTCTTTCTCTGTTTAGCAACCTGCTGTGCCTTACCGGGACCAACGTCACTGGGCTTTGTGTCAACGGTCCCCGGTTTTTTTATCCCGACAGGTGGCGCTGCTTCCACCCCAGGAGATTCCCATGACGATCAGTAAAGACCATATCGGTGGCCTGACTTTTCTTCTGTTATCGGTTACCTACGGATACTACGCTGGGCAGATTTCTCTGTTACCGGGGGATGAATTCGAACCCTTCCACGCCCAGACCGTTCCCGACGCGCTGGCGGTGCTGGGTATCGGACTCTCTCTACTCCTGTTGATGACTGCCCACCGTTCATCCGCAAGCCGGATCTCATTGGCTGGTTACAACTTTGCGCTGGTCGCCAAATTGTTACTGCTGGTGGTGGCTTTCGCACTGGCTCTGGAGTGGGTGGGGTTTCTCTTGGCAACCATCTTTTTCCTGATTGGCGGGTATTGGTTGTTAGGTGAACGCAAGCCGAAAACCCTGCTTCTTGCATCCGTGCCTTTTGCTGCCGGTTTCTGGTTCGTACTGACGCAACTGCTGGATATCTATTTGGCACCCGGTCAGTTGTTTAGACTTTTTTTTGGAGGCTAACCCCATGTTAGACGGTATTATGACCGGGCTGGCCACTGCGGTGATGCCCTTTAATCTGCTGATGGTCGTTATCGGCTGCTTTGCAGGCACCTTTATCGGTATGCTACCCGGCTTGGGACCTATCTCAGCTGTGGCACTGATGATCCCTATCACGTACGGCCTGGATCCGTCGTCCGGTATCATTCTAATGGCCGGCGTTTACTATGGTGCCGTCTTTGGCGGCTCCACCTCTTCCATCCTGATCAATGCACCAGGCTGTGCCAGCACGGTGGTCACCTCGTTTGACGGCTACCCACTGGCACAACAGAAACAGGCCGGTAAGGCATTGGCACTGGCGGCCTATGCCTCCTTTACCGGCGGGACGGTCGGTGCGTTGGCACTGCTTTTCGCAGCGCCGGCTCTGGCAAAAGTCTCCTTGAGCTTTCAATCCAGTGACTACTTCGCCTTGATGATTCTCGGCTTGACTGCCGTTGCCGCCTTTTCGGGCAAGGGCCAGGTTATCAAATCGCTGATCATGACGGTGTTCGGCCTGATGATCGCCACCGTGGGTACCGACGTCACTTCAGGTACCACCCGTTTCACTTTTGGCAGTGTCGATCTGATAGACGGTATCAGCTTCCTGCTGCTGGCGATGGCAACGTTTGCGCTGACCGAGGTGGTGATGACCGTTCTGAAAGGTCAACACACCGAAGAAGATGAGCAGATGGATATGTCTCAGCTCGGCAGCATGAAGCTGAGCATGGCGGAAGTGAAACATGTCGCGCCTACTATCGGCCGCTCGTCGATTTTTGGTTTCCTGGTCGGCGTGCTGCCCGGTGCGGGTGCCACTATCGCCTCCTTTCTCGCCTATGGACTGGAACGCAATTTGGCTTCAGCGAAAGAGAAGCTGAAGTTTGGAAAAGGCGCGCTGCGCGGTCTGGCGGCGCCGGAATCGGCCAACAATGCGGCATCGACCGGCTCCTTCGTGCCCCTGCTGACATTGGGTATTCCAGGCTCCGGTACCACCGCCATCATGCTGGGTGCACTGATCGCCTATGGCATACAACCGGGGCCACGTCTGTTCATGGATCATCCGGATGTGTTCTGGTCAGTCATTATCTCGATGTATTTCGGCAATCTGATACTGCTGATCCTGAACCTGCCACTGATCCCTTACATCTCGCGTCTGTTGGTCATTCCAAGACCCATCCTGATTCCGTTGATTCTGTTCTTCTCCATCACCGGCGTGTACCTGGTCAGTTTCAACACCTTCGATATACACATGATGGTCGTCATCACGGTGATCGCCATCTTCCTCAAGCTGCTGGATTTTCAAATGGCACCGATGCTGTTGGGTTTCATCTTGGGTGGATTGATGGAAAACAACTTAAGCCGCGCACTCACCATCGCTGATGGCAGTTTCGCCTTCCTGTGGGAAAGACCGCTCACGCTAAGCATCGTCTCCGTAGCCGTCATCGTGATGCTGGTCCCGCCCATTCTGGACCTATGGAAGAAGCGGCGCCATATCAAAACCGAAACCCCAGGGCTGGAAACGGTAGTGACCGATGGAGAGGGATAAGCGTCTCCACGTGGGGGCTGTTATCCCGGCCCCCATCGCGCCAACAACGTTAACGACCGAGGGGGGGGCTATTAGAAACGACGCATAACGAGCAAACCACTCTTTCCATTCGGCTACCCGATCGGGTCGGATCAGGAGTGACACAAATAGAAGAAGTCCAATGACAAAACCCATATTTCAACGCGGATTTGCAGCCGCAAAGAATGAGACTGATAAAAGAGGCAACCATGAAAAAACTAGCATTAGCTCTGGCAGTTTCTACTGCCGTATTCGCCCAAGCATCTAACGCCGCGACCATCTATGAAAAAAACGGTCTGAGCTTCAAGATGAAAGGCGACTGGCAGATCCAACTGCGTGATAACGCTTCCAAATCGAAGGACCTGGATGTTGAGTTCGATGATCTTGAAATCAAAAACACCATTACCTACGACCTGGGTGACGACTTGCAAGCGTTTGGTCAGCTGGACTTCAGTTTCGACAGTGCGGCGGAAAACAAACAGAGCGGTGACAAGTTGGAAGAAGCGTACCTCGGCGTCAAGTCCGGCGGGATTGCCTTTCGCGTCGGTAAAATGAACACATCCGGCGATGAATTCGGCATTGAAGCCGCTTACGAAAAACCGGCCGGCATGCACGAAGATCAGTTTGAAGCCAATAAAGATGCCGGCGACGATGTACTGCGCGTGGATGCGGAATTTGGCAATGTTTTCGTGTCCGCTTCTCATGAAATTGAGGCGAAAGGAAGCACCAGCCAGGGCGATTCGGCCACCGACCTGTTCATCCGCGCGAATTTCAACGCGCTATCTGTCGCCGCGGCTTACCAGACTTACGATAACAATGCCGACTCCTGGGGCGTCAGCGCGACGTATGATGCGGGGTTTGCAAAGCTGGGCGCCGACTACAGTATTTCAGACATCGATGGTTCCAATCTGGATGAAAGCACCCTTAACCTGGTAGCAAAATTCAAGGCGTCCCAAAACACCAGCCTCGCGCTGGGTTACGTAAGCGTGGATGACGATGTGAATAGACAGGACGCCTGGTATGCGAACGCGACCTACCGGCTCCCGGCCCAGAAAAATATAAGCCTGTTCGCGGAGATCAGTGATTCAGATGCCGGTGATGAAATGGATGTATTAACCGGCGTACAGATTAAATTCTAATTCACCCTGAACCGGGGTCCTGTGGATACATCCTCTTCAGAATCCACAGGACCTTTCCTTAAGACTTGCCGATTCACTGATAGGTCACTGAATGAAACGTACACTGAAACTGTCTGCTTGCACATTGGTCCTGCTATTGCCTTCATGGGGACATGCCGAAAACACCCTGAAATTGGATGAGGGGATCAAGTTGTTGGCCATTAACGGTAAAGAAGTATCAAGCAACCACTCGTTTTTTTTAGCCAAAGGTCGATACACGCTTCCGGACGGGACCAATCAAATCCTGGTCTCTTATTCAACCGAAATAAAAAATGGCAGCAGTTATGAATTGGAAGAGACCGATCCATCGGTCATTACCTTTACGGAATCCGGCCGGCAGCTTACGATCGGCGCGCCGCCGCTGTCGACTGAAAGACAGGTAACCGTTTTTAACAAGCAGTTAAACTGGCGCTTAACAACCCCGGACAACACCCCGATCCGTTACAAGGCAACGCGGCTTCCGCTGCAAGGGTTACGTCTCGGTATCAATTATGAACGGGAACTCCGTGAGTTTAATCGGACGTCCAACGCCGCCGCTATACCTATGACGGAAAGTCCGCTTCTGCCTATCGAGGCAAGCCAGGTCCTGGATTCGGAACAGACCGTCATTCTAAAAATGCTTCAACATTGGTATAAGCTGGCCTCACCGGAAACCCGGGAGAAATTCAAATCATCGCTGTAGCGGGCGGGCTGGAAAATCCCGTCCACCTCATCTTCAAATGTTTTTGGCGGGTAAACGGGGCGGCCCGTATCCAATCAATACTGATAAAAGTCAGATACCCATATCAAACAAAGCCTTACACCGGGCACATTGTGAATTGTCAATGACACTCCCCCACCACTCCGCTTACTAATTAGCCGTTCCTCATCAAAAGACCCCAGGACATAAGGGGCAAGACGAACACTTGGCCGTTGCAGTACTACCCGGCAATCACGGTAATCGAAACACCCGCCCTTCACCGGACAGGAAGGCGCTAGTTCGCTTACAGCCGCGTGCGCGCAACAGAAACAGACAATTCCCGGGAGGATAATTTGTCATGGCATGGAAATTACCCAGCCTCAACCGGCGCGCCTTTCTCAAGACGGCGGGCTACGGTAGCGCCGGCCTCGGCCTGCTCACCCCCATCGGGCAGCTGGCCGGCAAGACCGGTTCGACCCAACCCGACCGCGATGACACCAGTTACAGTATCTGTAACTTTTGCTCCTCGTTGTGCAACCTGAAAGTCACCAGCCAGACCCGCCACGGCGTCAAGCGCATCACCAAGTTGGCCGGCAACCCCCACTCCACGCTGAACCGCGGCAAGATCTGCGCCCGCGGCCAGTCCGGCCTGCGCCAGACCTACGACACCGACCGGCTGAAGACGCCGCTGATCAGGGTCGAAGGCAGTAAGCGCGGCGAATGGGCATTCCGTGCCGCCAGTTGGGAAGAGGCGTGGCAATACATCGACGCCAAAGCCAAAAAGGCCGACATCCAGCCCTATGAATGGACCATGGTCGGCGGCTGGACCTCCTGCGTCTTTTACATGAGTTGGGCGGTACCGTTTGCCATGGCCAACGGCATTCCCAACATCATCGCCTCGCCCATGCAGCACTGCGTCACCACCGGCCACATCGGCACCGACATGGTGACCGGCAACTTCAACATCCATGACGAAGTGCTGCCGGACTACGACAACGCCAAGTACATCCTTTTCGTGGCCAACAACTCCTCCATCGGCGCCGTCTCCACCTGCCGCATGGTGCGCTTCGCCACCGGCCGCAAACGCGGCGCCAAGGTGGTGGCACTGGATCCGCGTCGCTCCGAGACCGCCGCCAAGGCCGACGAGTGGCTGGCGATCCGTCCCGGCACCGATCTCGACTTCATGCTGGCGATGTTGCGCGAAATGATGTCCGAGGGCTATTACGACGCCCTGTTCCTCAAACAGCACTCCAACATGCCGTTCCTGCTCTACCGCGATGAAGAGGGCGAGTGGCAGCCGCTGACCGACGACCAAGGACGTCCGCAGATACTCTCCGTGGGTTCCGAACAGCTATACAGCCTGCCCGCCTACAGCAACCGCAACAGTAGCGACGTGGACGGCAATCCAATCGATCCGGCCCTGCGCGCGCCAGACGGTTTCCAGGTCGACGGCAAAGCGGTGATGACCGTATTCCAGGCGCAGCTCGCGGAACTGGACGGACGCACGCCGGAGTGGGCCGCCAAGAGCACCGGCATCGACGCCGAGACCATCCGCCGCATCGCCTTCGAGTTCGGTACCACGCGACCGGCTATCGTCGATCCCGGTTGGCACGGCGCCCGCTACCAGAACATGATGATGCTGCGTCGGGTGCAGGCGATGATCCAGATGCTCACCGGCGGTATCGACAAGCGCGGCGGCTGGATCATGAGCGGTGAATTCCACCACAAAGCCGCCCAGATGATCGAGGCACGCGAGAAGGGCGAGCCGGCCGGTCCGCCGTTCGCCGCCCTGGCCGGCATGCCGTTCGCCAAGTTCGTGGTGGAGACCTTCTCCGACGGCAAAAACTTTGCCCACGGCCGTCCCGGCTGGGCCTGGGCCTTCAGCGCCCAGGAGCAGGCCGCCGGACGGGAACACGTGGCCCTGCCGGTGATGGCCGACACCGGCCTCAAGGAGTCGGTGGAGGGTAAGCTGAACTGGAACGGTGAGCCCTACCGTACCCGTGCGGTGCTGATCAACGCCGCCAACCCGGTACGCCACTACTACCCGGATACGCGCTGGAAAGAGATCCTCGGCCATCCCGACATGGAGCTGGTGGTCGCCGTCGACGTACTGCCGGCCGACACCACCCTGTGGGCCGACGTCATCCTGCCCAACTCCAGCTACCTGGAACGCGCCGAACCGGCCCTCTACGGCAACGGCGTCAACCACGACCTGGCCCTGACCACCCGCTACGCCGCCATCGATCCGCTCTACGACACCGAAGAGACACCGGACATCCTGCTGCGCATGAGCAACATCATCAGCGGCAACGAGTACGGGCTGCTGCAGTGGGTGGAGAAACTCACCGGCCTGCCTGCCGAATCGGTCAAGCAGCGTTACGCGGAGAAGCGCAAGACGATGCCGCACGGCGCCTTCTCCGCCGCCTGTCGCGAAGTCTACTTCGAGCAGACCGCCGAGCGCCTGCACACTACACCGGAGGTGATCGACCAGACCCTGCGGGAGCGCGGCATCTACCAGGAACAGGACCGGGAGGCACTGCTGGAACACGCCGGCATGCCGTGGAAACTGCCGCTGCCGTCGGAGTCGGGCCGGGTGGAGTTTTTCGCCCCGCTGTTCCACGCCCTGCGCAAGGGCGGCAACCGGCTGCCCAACTTCAACGTGCTCGGCGGTCACATCGCGGCCGAGTGCCGACCCGACACGCCGATGGACATGCCGCTGGCCGGGGATGAGTTCTATTTCACCTACGGCAAGACTCCGACCGTCTCCTACGCCTCCACCAACAGCAACAACCCGGTGCTGTCAGCCATCAACCATTTCAAAAAGGAGATCTACGGCGGCGTCTGGATTCATCCGGACCGGGCCGAGGCGCTGGGCATCCGCACCGGCGACCGGCTGGCGCTACGCAACACCGCCACCGGCCAGCAGACCGAAGGCGACGCCTATGTCACCCGGCTGATCCGGCGCGACACCCTGTTTATCCACTCCTCGTTCGGTTCGGAAAATCCCAAGCTGACCCGGGCCTACGGCTACGGCACCGCCACCAGCAAGCTGATCCCGTACCGCGTGGAACCGGTGGTAGCCGGCTTCCGTTCCCAGGAGTTCACCATCAAGGTGCGTAAACTGAATGAGCAAGGAGGTGTCGCATGACCCGCTACGCCATGGTCATAGACCTCAACACCTGTGTCGGCTGCAACGCCTGTATGGCCGCCTGCGCCATGGAGAACCAGACACCGGTCTGGAAAAACAAGTGGCGCACCTATGTGCACGACAAAGAGATCGGCAGCGGTGAGGATGTGCACCGCCGCTTCTTCCCGCGCCTGTGCAACCACTGCGACAACCCACCCTGCCTGAGCGTCTGCCCTACCGGCGCCACCTACAAACTGGACAACGGTATCGTCAAGGTGGATGAAGAGCTGTGCATGGGCTGTCGCGCCTGCGCCATGGCTTGTCCCTACGACGCCCGCATGGAAGTCACCTATCAAGACGTGGAGACCGGCCGCGAGTTCTACGGTGAAGCTTACCCTCGCAGCCGGCCCAGCATGGACAAGTGCACCTTCTGCGACCACCGCCTGGAACAGGGGCTGCAACCGGCCTGCGTCGAGACCTGCGTCGGCTCGGCACGCCAGTTCGGCGACCTGGACAACCCCAACGACCCGGTGGCCCAGATGGTGGCCAGCGGCGTGGCCCGCCCCCTGATGCCGCATCTGGGGACCCGGCCCAATGTCTATTACATCGATGATCTGAAACGGAGGGGCTGAGCGATGGATGTCACCATGAGCTATACAACCCAAACGGTCTGGACCTGGTGGATCGCCGTCTACCTCTACCTTGGCGGCCTGGGCGCCGCCACCCTGGTGGTTACCTTCCTCACCGATATGTACCTGAAGAATCACCGCACCCTGGTGCTGTGGGGCGCCTTCTCCGGCATTGCCATGCTCAGCGTCGGCTCACTGATGCTGTTCATCCACCTGCTCGATCCCCGCGCGGTGCTGCACGTGATCAACCCGCTGGTGCTGTTCCGCCAGCCCCACGCCTGGATCGCCTGGGGTACCCAGTTCATCATCTGGATGATGTGGTGGGGGCTGTTCTATGCCCTGCCCTACCTGGTGCAGTCGGATCGGGCGCGCAAGGTGCCGCTGCTGGGTGCGGTGTTGCGTTTGAAGTTGATGAACAAACTTTCCAACAAATGCTGCCTGCGCTTTCACAAGACCATCGGCTGGTTGGCCACCATCAACGGGATCGGCGTGGCGGTCTACACCGGCCTGCTGCTGCAATCTTTCCCGGCGGTGGCCCTGTGGCACAACCCGGGCGTGCCGCTGCTGTTCACGGTATCGGCCTTCTCCACGGCGCTGGCCTACCTGCTGCTGTTGCTGAACCTGGTGATCAAGAACAAGGACGACTACTACGTGAAGGTGTTCTACGAGCGCACCGACACCATGTTGATCGCCGGCGAACTGGTGATCCTGTTCTCCTTCTTCCACTACATGGCGGCCGGCAACGAATCGGCGTTCCGCTCGGCACAACTGCTGTGGCAAGACATGGGTTGGCTGATCGGCTTTATCGGTCTCGGCCTGATCGTCCCCTTCCTGCTGGAGCTAAAGGGGGTGATCAAAGGTTGGGCCAGTCGGTTGCCGATCGTCACCGCCTCGGTACTGGTGCTGGCCGGCGGTTACCTGCTGCGCCACTACTTCATGTACGCAGGTGTCTATGCCCATCCCTGGTAATACGATGCAGCCCGAACACCTGCGTCTGCTGGGCGGCCTGCTGGCCGCCCCTACCGAGGAGAGTCTGCCACTGCTGCAGACACTGGCCGAGGAACACCCCTGGCTGCGGCCGGGGGTGGCAGAATTGGCGAACCTACCGCTGGACCAGTGGCAAGGCGAACACACCCGACTGTTCGTCAACGGCTACCCGAAGACCGTCTGCCCACCGTTTGAGTCGGCCTACCGCCAAGGCTGTATGCACGGCCCCGCCACCGGCGAACTGAGCGATCTCTACCGACGCCTGGGGCTTACCGCCGGCGAGGTACCCGCCGACTACCTGGGGACCGAACTGGAAGCGGCCGCCTGGTTGCTGGAACAGCCGAACACCACCGAGCTGTGGCACGAACTGTGGAATAACCACCTGGCGATCTGGACTGCCCGCTTTGCAAACGATCTGCAAGCCGGCAGCCAATTGCATCTCTACCAGGACCTGGGGAAGCAGATCGCGGCCCTGTTCGGAACCCAACCATGAATGTCACCTGGCAACCCTCCCATCCATTCATCGAGCGGCCAGAACAGTGGCCGGGGGCGGTGCTGGCC